>WFPU01000228.1 GCA_015487435.1 Sulfurimonas sp. | reverse complement strand
GATTAAAAGTATAATATCAACTACTTTTAATGGCAAAAAAGTTTTTGACAAAGATGTAGCAGATGTGCTTGGTATCTCTCAAATGAATTTTGCTACCATGAAAAAAAGAGATAAAATACCATATGTGGAGTTACTTGATTTTTGTGCAAGAAAATCAATATCTATCAATTGGATGCTATATGGACAATCACCAGAGAGTTTAGTTGAAGCTACTAATAAATTTTTTATGGTTAAATTTTTTGATGATATTAACGCATCAGCTGGTGGTGGTTCTGATATAGATGAGAGTGGTGCAAAAGAGATGAGCGTGCCAGAAGAGTTTGTTCAAATGCTAGGGGGAGAAGTTGAACTTAAAAATATAGAAGCCATAAGTGTAAGTGGTGATTCAATGGAACCTACTTTTAGCTATAATGATATAGTATTTATAAATCGTTCTAAAACAAATATTGATCGTGGTGGTATATTTACAATACGAACAGAGGGTGGACTTTTTATTAAAAGAGTTCAAAGACGAATTGATGGTATGATAGATGTTATATCAGATAATGACGTATACGCAACACAAACACTTAAACTCAATGAGCTAGAAGTTATTGGTAGAGTTGTAAGTAGGTTTGGAGAAGTAGATTAAAGAGAAAATATGAAATATTTAATTGGTTTTTTGCTTACAGTAATTATGGTTGGATGTACCACAAAGCCGCAACCCAAAAGTGATAGCTTAATTGATAAGATAGAGGTTAAAGATAAACCAAAAACTGAAATATTTGATCTTATCATCTTCCCACAAATATCTGATCCCTATCTTAAAAACATAGATATAAAAAATGTGAGCTTAAGTCAAAAAAATTATGAGAAAAACTATTTTAGAGTTTGGAACAAAGTACCAAATGAAAAACTAGATAGTGCTATGTGGCCATTTTACTCATATAAAGCAGGAGATACTTATGGAGAAGATCTTAACTTAATTGATAAAAGTTTTTTTACTTCAATGAGGGAGAATGCAAATTTTAGTGCTTATAGAAGTGTAAATAAAAATGCAGTGACACTAAAACACCTAAATATTAGAGCTTTTCCAACAACAAAACCACTTTTTAGAGATCCATCAATAGCTGGGGAAGGCTTCCCTTTTGATTATATGCAAAATTCTACAGTAAGCGCAAATAAGCCAGTACTTATATCTCACTACTCTAAAGATAAAGAGTGGGCTTATATATTTACTAGCTTCACTGGAGGGTGGGTAAAGATAGATGAGTTGGTATTAATAGAAAAAAAATACACATCACTTTGGCAAAAGGCTGAACAAATATTTTTAGTTAAGGATGGTGTACCTATCTATGATGAAAATAATGTATTTTTATTTAAATCTAGAATTGGGATGATGTTGGCATTGGTTGATGAAGATAAAGATAACTACATTGTTTTAACTGTATCTTCATATAAAAATTCTCAAGCAAACTTTCATAAATCAAAAATATCTAAAAAAATATCTCGCAAAGGTATTATGAATTTTGACAAAAAAAATTTAAAACTAGTTATGGATGAAATTGCAAAAAGCAAATATGGATGGGGTGGTATGTTTAATGAAAGAGATTGTTCATCTACACTTCGTGATATGTATGCTCCTTTTGGGCTATGGCTACCACGAAATTCAGCACAACAATCTAAAGTTGGAAAAGTTATTAAATTAGAGAGTTTAAATGATGAGCAAAAACTCAAACTTATTAAAGATAAAGCTATCCCATTTAAAACATTATTGTATAAAAAAGGGCATATACTTTTATATGTAGGTACCTACAATGATGAAGTGGTCGCTTTTCATAATGTATGGGGAATAAAAACTAAAAAAGAATCAAAAGAGGGTCGCATTATCGTAGCAAAAGCGGTATATTCATCACTTAATCTCGGTGCTGAGCAAGAAGATTACAACGATGAAGCTGCAATATTAAAGAATCTAAACAGTCTAAATATTTTAGTTGACTAATTAAGCCTTCATATCCAACAAAGACCCAAGCATTTCGTCTTGTGTTCTAATAGCTGACACATTAACTGCTATTGCTTTTTCTGCTATTATCTGATCTGGTATCTCTTTTGATAGATCAGTTTGACTTTTATCTGAGCCAGTATCATCAGCTTTACGCGTATTAGCACTTACCGAATTTTTATTATTAGTGATTGTTGTATCACTTGGGATAAACTTGTTCGTATTTACATTTGCAACATTATCAGCACTATTATTTAGCATAGTCTGATGTGCGCTAATTGATGATAAATTATTTGAGATATTCATATTAAAACCTCCACATGTTCAATTATATAGTTTTAAAAATAAAAGTTTGATAAGAGATAAAATGTAGATTGTTAACACGTGAAAATTTTCACGCGTTAAAAGATTAGTGTAGGTCAGCGTTTAGCTTGATCTCTCTTCTTGAACGAGATGCTGTAATCTCACCTGTCATAGAGTTTTGTCTAAAATGAAGACCGTTAAAATTAGCTAATTGTTTAGCTTTAAAAATTTCACCTTCCATCTTTATATTTGGGTTTACTTCTATAATTTTTTTAAGCTCTTCTGGGTAAATGCCAACTTTTGTGCCTTCTAAAATAGCTATTCCTGCATCAATAATACAAGCATCACCTAAAGGGATACCACAAACAGAGTTTGCGCCAAGAAGAGTGTTCTTGCCAACTGATATAGGATTACCATCAGTACCACTTAATACTCCTAAAATAGAAGCTCCACCACCAACATCTGAACCATCACCAACTATAGCAGAAGAAGATATACGCCCCTCAACCATAACTGAACCAGTTGTTCCAGCATTGAAGTTAATATATGAAGCACCAGGCATTACAGTTGTTCCAGCTGCAAGTTGTGCCCCAAAACGAACTTTTGATGTGTCTAAGATACGAGTGTTATCTGCTGGGATGATGTGTTGAAGAAATCTTGGAAATTTGTCTACAAAATCAATATGTGGATATTCGTTTGCAAGTTTTAATTCAATTTCAAACTCTCTAAGGTAATCAAGCTCAATTGGTTGCCCATTTGACCAAGCTACATTTGGCAATGCACCAAAAGCACCATCTAAACAAATTTCACGTAATCCTACTTTAGCTAAAGAGATAGCATATAATTTAAGATAAGATGCCTCAACACTTTTAAGTGGAGCATCATCGAAGATAAAAGTGATTTTATATTCACCCTCAATCATACCATGCTCAACTATTTGAGCATATAATGCAGATACTACTTGAATATTTTTATGTAAATCTCCATTTGCTTCGTTTGAATAAGGTGTAAAAGCATTTAAGCAAGATTTTAAAAATGATAGATTTATGTTACAAACAACTTCTGATTGTGTAAAATCAACATCTACGCCTTGCTCTGATAAAGCTTGTATAAAGATAGCAGCACTACCAAAATTTTCGTCCCAATTTATTAGTGGATATGTAGCTTGAAGACTCTTATCAACGTTTAATTGACCTAAATCAACTCTTGCAATACCAAAAGCTAAAGGGTCTCTGTAGCCTTTAATCTTTTTAATGCTACTTACTAGCTCTTTAAACTCATCTGATGTTTGAATAATTTCCATTAAATCTCTCTTTAATAATATATTTTGCAATTATATTAAAACTTTACTAATAAGTATTTTTATATGATACATTACTAGTTAATATTGAACTCTTTGATTAATTAGTTATTAGATTCTGGATCAAGTCCAGAATGACGGAACTATCGTCACCCTAAACTTGATTTAGAGTCTAGTTTCTAATTAATCAGATGTCTATATTATTAAATAAAATATGAGAGAATTATTATGAATAAATGGTTAGAAATTTTAAGAAACAATAATTATATTGGTGCAAAAGAGTATATAAAAAAAGGTGCTGATCTAAATGATGAAAGTGATATTGGCGAATCTGTACTTGCTTACGCTCTTAGATATCGTTGCGATGAAGAATTAATAAAATTATTAATAGATTCTGGTGCTGATATATATGATTTTGATGAGGAAGGTGTAAGTATATTTGATGTTGCTATAACTTACAATAATCTATTTGTTGTTAGGTACATACTGCAAGAGGGGATAGATGTAAATAAAACTACAAGAAGAAGTGGATTTACAGCTTTAATGTGTGCGTCATGTTACGGACAAGTAGATATAGCTAAACTTTTATTAGATAAAGGGGCAAACAAAGAAACTAAAGACTCAGAAGGTTTTAGTGCTACTGATTTTGCTCGTAAAATGAATAAAAAGCGTGTGTTAGAGTTATTAAACAACTATAAAAGCATTTCCAAGATAGATGAGAGATACTAAATAATATTACTTATAACTAATCGAAAAACTTACCCTGATTTTCGTTATCAAGAGGTTTACGTTTTTCCTTAGCTAACCAGTCTTGTAGCAATGACTCGATAACCTTACTTAAGCTCATTTTATACCTACTTCTTGAATATAACATTGCATCTTCCCAAGTTTTTTTATCTATTAACAAACTTCGTGTTATCTCATCTTTTGGTTGCATAATTAGCCTTTAGTATATAGTTAAGTATATAGTAGTAAAACTTAAGAATCTTTAAGTAGCCTAACAAAATTTTTGTAGCTATCTATAATTTGCTGATTTTTGGAATTTTGTATATAAAATTCGATGGCTTTTTTGCCAAGTCTTGGTATTTCATTCTTTACAGCCCAGCTACTGATGGTTCCTTCTGGAATTTCAAGAATATTTGCTAAAGTTTTTTGAGTGATTCCTAGCTCCAGACAAACTTCCTTTACAACATTTAATTTAGGTTTTTTCTTTACTTTTCTTTTTAAATTTGTTGAATTGATAATGTTTATGTTATCTTTATTTTCTTGTGTGGCATGATTGATTACTTCAGAAGCGGTATTATTAGATATCCACTCTAAAATATTAGAAGCCTCTAAAGTCCAGTCTCTTGAGTTTAGTTTACTAACAACATCTTCAAGAAATTTTTCTGCATTTTCTTGCGCTAATGTAGAGTTGCTTACTTGAGCAAGTATTGAGTATGATAATTGTAATGCCCCAGAGTTTTGTACACCCCAATCAAAACCATTTTTAGATTTTGGGTATTCTTCAAAACGCAAATTTAATTCTAATTCTGCATATGTTACAAATCTTCTCCCAAGTAATGCTTTATGTCCTTTAAAAACATAATTATTTCTTTTAAATTTCATAATTCCCTCTCATCTTTTAGAGAATAAAAGCAAAAAATATTCCAATAACCAAACTAACATTATAAATTTCCTTGATTTTTACTTATTTATACTCTATTACTCATTATTTTGATATTATTACGAAAACAAAAAGGTAAAATATGTCATATGCACAAAAACTAGAAGAACTGCTAACTAAAAATGTTATTCCTGATTTAGATGAAAGATTAGATGAAATTTTTGAAGAGATTGTTGATAATAAAGAAGCATCTGAAGATGCAAAAGAGGAGATAGAAGAACTTCGTGAATTTAAAGCAGATTTACAAGATGTTTTAGATGATATCCAAAGTGGTGATATTGAAGAAGATGAATGTAAAGAGCTTATAGATGATATTAAAAATGCCCAAAAAGGTTCTAGTGAAAACGAATTTGGATTCAAAGAGCAAGATTAGTTTTTAGCTAGTTTTAACTACATTAATATATAATAATACCAATAAAATAAATAGGATAATTAATGCGAATCATACTATTAGGAGCACCTGGTGCTGGAAAAGGCACTCAAGCTGGTTTTTTAACTAAAAAATATAATATCCCTCAAATCTCTACTGGAGATATGCTAAGAGCAGCTATTAAAGCTGGTACAGAGATGGGAAAGATGGCAAAAGCTGCTATGGATGCTGGTCAATTAGTAACTGACGAAATTATCATAGGACTTGTAAAAGACAGAATTGCTGAAGATGATTGTAAAAACGGTTATCTGCTAGATGGCTTCCCTCGTACACTTCCTCAAGCTGATGCAGTGAAGAGTGCTGGAATCGAAATAGATGCAGTAATCGAGATAGATGTACCTGATTCTGAGATAGTAACGCGTATGGCTGGTCGTCGTGCACACCTTGCAAGTGGAAGAACGTACCACTTAGTTTATAACCCACCAAAAGTTGAGGGTAAAGATGATGAGACTGGCGAAGATTTAGTTCAACGTGATGACGACAAAGAAGAAGTAGTACTTGATAGACTAAAAGTTTATCACGACCTTACAAAACCTCTTATCAACTACTATAAAGATCAAGCTTCTAAAGTTGATACACTAACTTATATAACTGTTGATGGTACGGCGAATATTGCTGATGTTGAAGCAAATATTGTTTCTAAACTAGGTAAGGATTAATTATTTAGCAAAAATAGAAATACCATAATATTTAAATGAGGTTTATAAAAAAATTAGCAACTATTATTTAGTTGCTTCGTGAATAGTTTCTTTAATTTTTTATATTAAGCTTTTTGCATAGCTTAGATTCTGAACCAAGTTCAGAATGACCAAGATTAAAGTATATAGCCCCCATTTCATGCTTGACATGGAATCTAGTTTTTTAGTTATGCAAGAAGTCTATTTTTGATTTAATGAAAGTTTCCATTTCAGAAACTACCTCTGTTACAGTACCTTCACCAGAGATAATTTTTAAGATACCTTTAGCACTATAAAAAGTTTGGATATCAGCCAATGGCTCAATGTAGACTTTCATGCGGTTATTAAACACTTCATTGTTGTCATCAGCACCGCGAGCACGACCTAGCACTCTATCTCTTGCCGTCTCTTCGCTTACAGCAACTTCTATTACGCTTGTAAGCTCTAAGGACAAATCACTAGCTAGATATTCATCTAAAGCATTTAATTGTTCCATACTTCTAGGGTATCCATCAATGATAATTATATCAGTAGGTGCATTTTTAATAGCATTAGTGATTGTTTTTATAGCCATCTCGATAGGCACAATCAAACCTTTTGACATATAAGAGTTTAACTCTTTACCAATTTCACTGCCACTTGCAACTTCAGCACGCAGCATATCACCAGTAGAATAGTGTGTTATCTCATCATTTTGTTTAGCTATTAGTTCTGCATCTGTAGTTTTACCAGAGCCAGGAGCTCCAATAATGAGAAATAATTTTTTCATTATACTTTAGTCTGTTCTCTTAGACGGATGTGTAAATCACGAAGTTGAGCGTTATCAACACTACTTGGAGCTTTTGTAAGTACACAAGAAGCTTTCTGTGTCTTAGGGAATGCGATAACATCACGGATACTTTTCTTTTTGCTTATCAGCATCATAAGTCTATCAAAACCTAAAGCGAAACCACCATGTGGAGGTGCACCAAATTTAAGAGCATCAAGCAAGAAACCAAACTTTTCTTGTGCCTCTTCTTCTTCAATTCCTAGAAGTTTAAATACTTCATTTTGAACATCTTCTTTATGAATACGAATAGACCCACCACCAAGTTCAGTACCATTTAAAACAATATCGTAAGCGATAGACTCTATCTCTTGTATATCATTCTTATCAGTATCTTTAGGCTGTGTAAATGGATGATGAAGTGCTTTAACGCGCCCATCTTCAACTTCAAACATAGGAAAATCAACAACCCATACAAATTCGAAAGCATCTTCATCAACTAAGTTCATTTTTTCATGTTCAGCTATAAAGTTTCTAAAACGACCCATATAATCCCATACAGTCTTTTTATCGCCAGCACCAAAAAATACAACATCGCCAACTTGCATATCAAGTCTTTTTACTAAAAGTGCAATATCTTCTTCTGAGAAGAACTTGATTAGTGGACCTTTAAGACCATCTTCTTTCATTTGAAAATATCCAAGACCATGAGCACCAAATTTTCTTACAAACTCTTCAAAACCTTTCATTTCACGTTTTGAAAACACTAAATCAGCACCAGGCACTTTAAGGGCTTTAATACGGTTAGTGTGTGGCTTTTTAGCAATATTTGTAAAAATTTCGTTGTCACATCTTTCAAAAATATCGATAACATCAACCATTTTTAAATCATATCTTAAGTCTGGTTTATCAGAACCATACCATTCCATAGCATTAGCATGTGTAATACGGTTAAATGGAGCTTGAACTTCAACGCCACAAGCTTTAAACATTGCCATAAGTAGATCTTCTGCTACTTTGATAACATCTTCTTGGTTACAAAAGCTCATCTCAACATCTATTTGAGTAAATTCTGGTTGTCTATCTGCACGTAAATCTTCATCACGGAAACATTTTGCTATTTGGAAGTATCTATCGAATCCACCAACCATTAAAAGTTGTTTGAAAAGTTGTGGTGATTGAGGAAGAGCATAAAATTCGCCATCATGTACACGAGATGGAACTAGATAATCTCTAGCACCCTCTGGAGTTGATTTAGTAAGGATTGGTGTCTCAACCTCTAAAAAACCATTTTCATCAAGGATGTTTCTAGCTGCGATTGCTGCTTTAGAGCGAAGACGAAAAACTTCATAAAGGTCTGGATTACGAAGCTCCAAGTAACGATACTTAAGTGTTGTCTCTTCACCAACATTTTTATCGCCAATTACAAATGGAACTGGAGCTGATTTATTTTCTATGATTAATTCAGTAACCATAATCTCAATAGCACCAGTTTTTAATCTTGGATTAGTTAAACCTTCGCCACGAAGACGAACAGTACCTTTTACAATCAGTACATATTCATCACGAACACTATCAGCAACTTTATGCGCCTCTGCATTATCTGCTGGGTCACATGTAAGCTGAACTAGACCACTTTTGTCGCGTAAATCGATAAATATAATTCCACCATGGTCACGATAGTTATTAGCCCAACCAGCTAAAACAATATCTTGCCCTACATTTGCTTCACTTAAATCTGTACAATAATGACTTCTCATAAAATAGAGTCCTAAAAATAATTTTCGCGATTATATCTCTTATTGTATTAATAAGTAATTAATTTACTTTCTTTTCTATTGAAGTAGTTGTCTCTTTGTTTTCTGGTGTTACATCTGGATCTATAAAAAACTGTATAGAGAACCAAAAAATAGTTACAGCTATTATTGCTCCAATTACATCTGATGTGTTTTTTGACATATTATTAAGAAATTTCAATTATTAACCTTTTGTATTTTATTAGCGAAATGATATAATTATTTTTATAAGATATACTTTATTCATATCTTCTTCGTATAATTCTAAAAATTGGTCCATCTGTATCTCTATAGATTCTTTTATATCAGCTTCTTCTTCTATCTCAATTGCTAAAGTTATTGGATCGATTTCTTTTAAATATATATCTTTTTGCTTTAGTTTTTTTCAATATCAATTATTATACTTTCTATTTGCTTTTTTGATACTAAATCTGAACTATTTCTTATCAAAATTCTTAAATTATCGACATTTTCTAGAGTAAAAGGGACTGCTTTAAAGACTAAGCTATAAAATAAAAAAATATTAAAAAAGTTTTTTTCATTGTTCCCTTCTAACTTTTGATAACAAATTGTCCAAAATTATTGTGAAATCATTTTTCTTTATATACCCGGAGAACTCTTCTATAATTTTTTATTCCTTGAAGTAATTGTACAACAAAAATATATCATTTCGTAATATTTTTAATATATTATATATAAAAGTGTATAATTTAAAAAATAAAAAAAAGAGTTTAATTGAAAACTATTGAATTTAAAAAAGTAGGTATTGTCCTAAGGCCGTCTACTCCAGAATTAAAAACTGGTTATAAAGCAATCAAAAAAGTATTGGAAAAATACGATATAGAAGTATTTTTAGAAAAAGGTAGTGCAGATATGCTCTGTTTAGACGGAGTTGATTTAGATATTTTATGTAAAGAGTGTAGTTTTTTAATCACTATTGGTGGAGATGGGACACTTATCTCAACTGTTAGAAAATCTTTTATATATAATATACCTGTTCTTGGTATACATGCTGGAAATTTTGGCTTTTTAACAGATCTAAATATGGAAGGATTTGAAAAATTTTTTCCAAAAATGCTTCAAAGAGATTTTAGTGTTGAGGAGAGATCTATTTTGGAAGTTAGTATAATTCAAAATCAAGTAAAAAGATCTGCATATGCCTTTAATGATGTAGTAATTACAAGAACTGCTGTTCCGCAGATGATACATGTAGAAGCTTTTGTTGATTCAAAACCATTTAACAAATATTATGGGGATGGTGTTATCGTTTCAACGCCAACAGGTTCAACAGCATACAATCTATCAGCAGGTGGACCCGTAATGTTTCCATCAACTAATGTATTTTCTTTAACACCAATTTGTCCACATTCACTCACTCAAAGTCCAATTGTGTTACCAAAAGAATATTCGATTGAGATGAAAACATCTAGTGAAGCTGCTCTTGTTATTTTAGATGGACAAGAGACAATAGAACTTGGACGCGACAAAAGTGTACATATAAAATTAGCATCAAAAAAAGTTAAATTGATTCATGGTAAAGAGTTTAACTATTTTGAAAATTTAAAAGAAAAACTTAACTGGGGAGAGTAAAGGTTTTAGCTATTAGATTCTGGATTAAAATCCAAAATGATGAAACTATCGTGATCCCAAGCTTGAACCACAAGGGCATTACTTCGACCACTTCGAAACTAAATACCAAATACCAAAAGTAGCACAGGCAAAAGTAATAAATCTGCTACAATTGCCATAAACATAGCAAGCATAGTTAATAATCCAAAATATATAGTTGGAATAAAATTTGACAATGTGAGAATAGAGAAACCTATTATAATAATAGTAGATGTGTAAAACATAGCTGTTCCAATACTTGCATGAGAGTTAAATATAGCTTCTTTTGTATTTTTATGCTCTTTATACTCTAAAATAAACCTATAAATATAGTGTATAGTATCATCAACGGCAATTCCTATACTAATAGCTGCTATAGTTATTGTCATCATATCTAGCGGTATATTCATCCATCCCATAAAGCCAAAAATAACGCTTACTGGAATTGCGTTTACAACTATTGCTATGGATGCTATTTTTAAACTTTTAAAGAGTGCTAAAAACATGAAAAATAGTATAAATAAAACTAAGCCAATAGTTTTAATTTGTGAATCAAAAAGAGATTGAAGCATATTGTTATAGATTACCAAAAGGTTTGATATTTTATACTCTTCATATTTTGGATTTATCATCTCATTTAGATCTTTATCAATTTTTTTAAGCAATAAATCTCTTTGTAGATTAGCTTGTGAGTCGATAATTCTTGTGCTAATCCTAACTTCATTGTTTTGAATATCTACATATGGTGATAAAATAATTTTTTTATATTTTTGAGGTAACTCTTGATATAAAAGTGCCAAAGTCAGTCCATCTGCTTCTTTACCATCATTTAAAGTTTTGATAATCTCACCCATTGTAGCTAATGATAGTACTTTTCCAATTGGCTCTAATGAATCAAGATAATCATGTATTTTTTTTATTTTTTGTAGTTTGTTTTGAGTAAACCAGTAAGTTTCTTTATCAATTTGGTTATCTTCAAATTCATCTTCAAATTCATCTAACTCTTCATCAAAATTTTCTTCAATTATTTTTACTGATTTAATATCATCGGAGTCTTCTTTAAAAGTTAAAATAATATCAAGAGGGGTAGTCCCTCCAAGTTTTTTATCAATAAGCACCATCCCCTTATAAATCTCTGTATCTTGTTTAAAATAATCAATAAAACTATTTTCAACTCTAAGTTTATTTGCACCAGTAATAGCAAATACTACAATAAGAAGTGTCAAAGCTAATATAGTTTTTTTGTAAGTGTAAGCTATGTGAGCCATCTTGAATGTAAACGGTTTATCATTCGTGTTTGATTTTTTTTCTTCAATTTTATTAAAGAGAATTAAAACAATTGGAAAAAGGAGAAACGTGGTTACTAATGATACAATAATCCCTAAACTCATCATCCAACCAAAATTTATAATAGGGAGTATATTACTAACAACTAATGAGCTAAATCCAGCCATAGTTGTAATAACCACAAAAAAGGATGGTTTAGCCATAGAGGTTACTGTATTTAAAAGTAAGTCTTTTTGATTCATGCTGTTATTTTTAACATATAGTTCTTTATATTTTATAATTAGATGCACCACTAATGACATGTTCATTATGAGTTGAAGAGATATATAGTTTGAAGACACTATGGTGATTTCTAAACCAAAAAGGGATAAAAGTCCACTAGTAATAATGAGAGAGACACTACATATAAACAGTGCTATTACAATCCATCGTATCTTTTTTAGGAGTAGATATAAAACGATTATTAATAAAATAACTATTGCAAATCCAAAAGTTTTCAAATCATGCTTTACAAACTCTATCATATCATCAGCAATCATATCTGCTCCACCTAAGTGAAGTTTTATTTTTTTGTTTTTAAGTTCAAAATTTTGCAATATTGTTCTTATTTTTTCTATAGATTGATGTGTTTGTATCCTTGATAAGTCTCTATGTTTTTTTAGTTTTTT
>WFPU01000227.1 GCA_015487435.1 Sulfurimonas sp. | reverse complement strand
TTGGATTGCTTTCATAATACACTACTAGCAAATTCTGTTCTTACTTTTATATTTTAATGGGTATTGGTATTACATCAATTAGTCCGAAAACAATATAAGAAATAGATTGTTTTAGCTTTCTTTTACTTGGTATTATATAAAATATTTTAAACTGAATAAACATTCACTTATGCAAGGAATTTTTTATGGAAATGGGCTATATAATTATTTTTTGGTATGGTGTTATTCATGCATTTGGTCCAGATCACTTAACTGCAATTGCAGATTTTTCTATTGGCAAATCAATGAAAAAAACAATGCTTGTAACAACTATGTTTGCTTTTGGTCATGGACTTATGCTTTTTATTTTTGCGAAGTTATTAGAAATTTATAAATTACCTGAGTCTGTTACGGCTTATGGAGATATTATCTCTTCTAGTGTTATTATTGCTATGGGTGTATATTTATTAGTGATGGTAGCCACTAATCGAATACAATTAAATAAGCACATGCATAATAATAAAGAGCATATCCATATATATTTTGCAAAAGAACATTCCCATAGTATAAATAACTCAACAGCATCAGCATGGGGAATTGGTGCGCTTATGGGTATAGGCGGGGTACGTGGAATGCTAGTTACACTTGGAATGATAAATGGAAATAGTATTGAGTGGACCATGATTTTAGCTTTTGTAATGGGTGTCTCTTTAGTCTTTTTAAGTTTTGGAGCTTTAATACTTTACTTAAATAAACAATACCTTACAAATATTACAAATGTAAGACGTGTTTTTACAACTGCTGGAGTTATATCTGTAGCGGTTGGAATAAATATGCTTCTAGCATAAAATAAAAGTATTTGTATTGCGAATCTCCATTCAAGAGAAATTTAGAATAAATATAAGGAAATAATATATGTGTGCAGATTGCGGATGTAGTATAACAGGAACAACTTTAGGAGATGGTGGACACCATCATCGCAATCACAATAGTGACCATGAACATAATCATTCGCATGAGCATCAAGCAGCACATGAGATACTGCATCATAACCCTCAACTTAACGATACAAAGACCATAAGTGTCATTACAAAAATCTTAGATAAAAACAACCATGAAGCTGGGCATAACCGTACTCATTTTGATAAACATGGTGTTTTATCTATTAATTTAATGAGTTCTCCTGGAAGTGGAAAAACAACATTACTAGAGCATATAGCAGATATGGCTGAGTTTAAATTTGGCGTTATTGAGGGTGATTTAGAGACCTCTCGTGATGCAGATAGAATCAAAGCTAAAGGAATTCCTGCATTTCAGATACAAACAGGTTCTGCTTGTCATCTTGATGCGTTTATGGTGCACAAAGGGCTGCACGATATGCCACTAAGTGAGATAGATGTCTGTTTTATAGAAAATGTAGGAAACTTAGTATGTCCAGCTTCTTATGATGTAGGAAGTCACTTAAACATAGTGCTAATTTCTATTCCTGAGGGGAGTGATAAGATAGAGAAATACCCTGTAATGTTTCGTCAAGCAGATTTAATTCTTATAACTAAAATGGACTTAATTGAGCATTTTGATTATGATGTAGAACATGAAAAAAAAGAGGCTAGAAAGATTAAGCCTGGTGTTGATATTTTAGAAGTAAATATAAAAGATAAAGCTTCCATTCAAAGAGTTATTGATTGGATAGAGTTTAAAAAAAAGATGAGAGCCTAATATGTGTTTATCAATTCCTAGTAAAGTAGTAAAAATAGATACACAGCGTAATGTAGCTACAGTTGATACAATGGGTATCATGCGTGAAGCTGGATTAGATCTTATGCAAGAGGGTGATGTTAAGATTGGAGACTTTGTTTTACTTCATATTGGATTTATAATGAATAAAATTGATGAAGATGATGCTATGGAATCACTCAAAGTCTATAAGGAAATTTTAGAAAAGTTAGATGAAGAAGATAGGAAGCAGATGATTATTGATGATGACAACTGTGAAAATAGGGGAGCCTAAATTGGCTGAACTTCAACTCAAAGATCTCTATGATGGTTTTCGTAACCCCGAAGTTATCAAAGGTTTTGCAAAGCTTATAACCGAGGAGGCAAAAAAACTCTCTCGTCCTATAAATATTATGGAAGTATGTGGTGGTCACACTCACTCTATTATGAAATTTGGATTGCCTCAACTACTACCTGATAACATAAACTTTATTCATGGACCTGGTTGTCCAGTCTGCATCATGCCAAAAGAGCGAATAGATCATGCTTATATTTTAGCAGAGCAAGAAGATACCGTCTTAGTAACTCTTGGTGATATGATAAAAGTACCTGGGAGTCGTGGAAGTCTACAAGATGCTAGAGCAAAGGGTGCTGATGTGCGTTTTATATATTCACCACTTGATGCCCTTAAAATAGCCCAAGAAAATCCTGAAAAAAAAATCATTTTCTTTGCTATAGGATTTGAGACAACAACACCGATGACAACTGCACTTATTGATATTGTCTTAAAACACCAGATTAAAAATATCTTTTTTCATATAAATCATGTAACCGTTCCAGAGGTAATGGTTGAACTTATAGATAGTCGTGATGAACATGTAGACAGTTATAACAACGCAATAGATGCTTTTTTAGGACCAAGTCATGTGAGTGTAATAACAGGAAGTAAAATCTATGAAAAGTTTCCTAAAGAGTATAATCGTCCAGTAGTTGTAGCAGGATTTGAGCCCGTAGATGTTATGGAAGCAATACTAATGATTGTTAAACAGTTTAACGAAGGAAGATGTGAGTTAGAGATAGAGTATAAACGCCTTGTTAATTATGATGGAAATTTAAAAGCACAAGCTCTTATAGAGAACTACTTTGAAAAAGCCTCTCTTTTTAAGTGGCGTGGACTTGGAAATGTTCCTAAGAGTGGCTATAAGCTTCGTCCTCAGTTTGCAGATATAGACGCAGAAAAAATTTATGCTGACATCCTGCCAAATGAGGAGATAGAGGATCATAAACTCTGCATTTGTGGAGATATTTTAAGAGGTATGGCAAAGCCTGATGAGTGCACTATCTTTGGAACAGCTTGCAAACCACAAACACCATTAGGAAGTTGTATGGTCAGTAGTGAAGGTGCTTGTGCAGCATACTACAAGTATGGAAACTTGATACAATGAGCAAAGCCCATTGCATCAGCAGGGACAAAATGTCTCTACAACCCCCTAAAGCTATAAAAAACTATGTTTTTTAAGAAAAAAAAGGTTAGTTAAAATGAATAAACAGATAACACTAGCCATGGGAAATGGTGGAGAAGAGAACAATGAGCTGATAAGTAAGATATTTTACAAAGCTTTTAAAAATGATATTTTAGAAAAATCTGAGGATGCAGCAGTTATTCATGATGGAGAACTTGCATTTAGTACGGATAGTTTTACAGTTAGTCCGCTCTTTTTCCCTGGTGGAGATATTGGAAAACTTGCTATTTGTGGAACTTGTAATGACCTTGCAATGATGGGTGCAAAACCGAAGTATCTTACATGCAGTGTTATCATTGAGGAGGGCTTTTCTACAAGAGAGCTTGAAAAAATAGTTCGCAGTATGAAAAAAGAGCTTGAAAATAATGGTGCTATTGTGGTAAGTGGAGATACTAAAGTAGTTCCTCGTGGCAGTGTAGATAAAATCTTCATCAATACAACAGGAATCGGCGAGATTCAAAAAAAGGGAATTAGCTCTAACTGTATTTCTAAAGATGATGTCATACTAGTTAGTCGTGATTTAGGTCGACATGGTGCTACTATTTTTGCAGCTCGTGAGGGGATAGAACTCTCTAGTAGCTTAGAGAGTGACTGTGCATCGCTAACACATCAAGTTCAAGCTTTGATAGAGGTTGGGATTAAGATAACAGCATTAAGAGACGCAACTCGTGGTGGAGTAAGTGCAGTTCTTAATGAGTGGGCAAAACAGTCCAATATTTGTATTGAAGTAGAAGAAGAGAGTATCCCTGTCTGTCAAGAGGTCTATGGTATCTGTGAAATGTTAGGATTTGAGGCTGTAAATTTGGCAAATGAGGGTACATTTGTACTCGCTATAGCTAAAGAGGATGAGACTCAAGCCTTAGATATTTTACATACTTTTGAGAACTCTTCAAATGCAGTAAAAATTGCAGATGTTTCAGACGAGTATATTGGTAAAGTTGTATTGTTAAGTTCCTATGGTACAAAAAGATTTTTAGATACACCTACTGGTGAACTTTTACCTAGAATTTGTTAGGTATTTATGAAAATCTTACTTTTAATCAGCTCTTTTAACTCTCTTTCTCAAGCTATTTTTACAAAGCTTCAAGATAAGGGGCACTGTGTAGGTGTAGCTTTTGCAATAAATGAGCAGCAGATGAAGTCAGAGGTTCAGGAGTTTGAGCCAGAACTTATTTTAGCACCATTTTTAAAAGCTTTTATATCTCAAGAAATTTATGAAAAATATCCTACCTATATCTTTCATCCTGGTCCCATTGGCGATAGAGGTCCAAACTCTTTAGAGTATGCACTTCTTAATGAGATAAAGGATTGGGGAGTTGTCATACTTCGGGCTAATGAACTTTATGATGGTGGAGATATTGTAGCTAAGAGTGATTTTAAGGTGCGTTCTACCTATAAAGCTTCTCTGTATCGACAAGAAGTTGTAGAGCACTCATTGAATGCTTTAGATAATTTTTTTGAGAACCCTCTACAAATAGCACAGATTTTAAATCCTTTACATAAACTCTTTAAACAAGAGATGAGAACTATTGATTGGGATAATGATAATACTAAAACTATACTCTCTAAAATTCATCTCTCAGATAGTTTTCCTGGAGTTCTTGATGAAATTATGGGAGTAGTGTGTTACCTATATGGTGCTCATAATGAGGAGAAACTTAGAGGCAATACTAAAGAGATTTTAGCTAAACGAGATGGTGCTATATGCTTAGGAACAAAAGATGGAGCACTATGGGTAAGTCATCTTAAAGAACCCAATTACTTTAAATTACCTGCCACTTATGTTTTAAAAGAGAAAATAGCAGGAATCAAAGAGCATCGACTACCACTACTATTTGATAAGAGTTATGATACATTTTATGAAGTGAGTGTAGAAAAGCGTGATAGAGTGGCATACCTCTGTTTTAACTTTCATAATGGTGCAATGAGTGCCGAGCAGTGTATTCGTTTGAAATATGCTTTTGAGTACTTAAAAGAGGAATCAGATGTGATAGTTCTTGTTGGTGGAATGGATTTTTTTAGTAATGGAATTCATCTTAACATTTTAGAAGACTCCAAAAAACAAGGTGAAGATGGTTGGAGTAATATAAATGCGATGAATGACCTTATAAAATCTATATTAGAAGCTGATGAAGTACTCACCATCGCATCACTTGCAAGAAATGCAGGTGCAGGTGGAGTTTTTATGGCTTTAGCTTGTGATTATATTGTAGCAAAAGAAAATGTAGTTTTAAATCCTCATTATAAGACCTTAGGGCTGAGTGGTAGTGAATATCATACATATACCTTACCTAAAAGAGTCGGAAAGAATGTAGCAAAAAAATTACTTAATGATGCTTTACCTATCTCTGTAGAGTATGCAAAAAAGATAAAAATGATAGATGAAATTTTTCAAGCACAAAATTACTATGAGGAGCTACACAACTTCGCTTCCTCACTCTATAGTGAAGGTTTCATCTTGGATAAACAGGATAGAGTTGATAAAGAAAGAGAGAAGATGGAGTTTTGCAAACAAGAGGAACTCAAAAAAATGCACCCAGAGTTTTGGGATGAAAAAAGTGTATTTCACACACTTCGCCATGAGTTTGTCTATAAGGTTTGTCCAACACACACGCCAAAAAGGTTGCAAGGAGAGTACCATGCATGAGTACAGTGTAGTTCAGGCCCTACTTAAGCAGATAGAGGATGTTGCTAAAGAGAATGATGCTTCAAAAGTAACAAAAATAGTGGTAAAAATTGGGGTCATGAGTGGTGTTGAAGCACATCTACTTGAGATAGCATTTAACACTTTTAAGGAAAAAACCATTTGTGATGGTGCAGAGTTTGTGATGAATATACAGCCCCTAACCATTGAGTGTCAAGAGTGTAAGAGTGTGAGTAAATTAGAAAAAATTCACTACTGTTGTCAAAAATGTGAGTCTATAAATGTTAGAGTTGTTGATGGGGAAGATATGTTCCTTATGAGTTTAGAGATGGAATAAAAGAGAAGGAGTTTTTGAGACTCCCTCTTGCCGACAGGCAAAGCTTTAGTAACTGAATATAATTTGAACTTGTTCAAATTATATGAGATTTTAAAAGGAGATAAAATGCAAGAGTATTGGGAGAGTTATGTAAAACCTATAGAAAATCATAAGGCATTAGTATCATTTAACGCAGGGGTAGCAGACAGTGTACCAAATCCTGAATATATCTATGTAGGATTTGTGAAAGTAAAGTTAAATTCACCAAAAGAGGATGGGCTGGTTACTCAAGATGAATCAGATGATGTTGGTTTTATTGAAGATAGGCTAGAGATGGAGTCTCTTAGATGGAGAAGTGGAAAGTATATAGGAAGAATAATTACACAAGGTGAAGTAAATTTCATATATTACTTAAAAATGGATTTTGAGTGGAGTAACACTGTTGAGTCTGCTATGGGTCATTTTAGCGAGCACAAGTATGAATTTGGTTCCCGCACTGATATGGAGTGGGAGGTTTATCAAAAGCTTCTTTTTCCAACTGTTCGTGAGTGGCAGATTATAGCAAATCATCATTCTTGTAACACTCTTAAAGAGCAGGGGGATAAACTTGAAACAGAGCGGGCAATAGAGCATAAGGTTTACTTTGAAGATGAAGAAAATCGTGAAAAATTCATCTCTCTTATAGAGAGTAAAGGTTTTCATAAACAAGATAATATTGAAGTTCCTTTTCAAGGAAAAACCATGTATGGAGTACAGTTTTACAGAAAAGATAAACCGCATTACTATGAGATAGATGCTCTTACTATGGCAATCATAGATATGAGTGAAAATCTATCTGGAGTGTATGATGGCTGGGAGTGTAGTTTGGTTAAGTGAATTGAACTCTCTGATTAATTAATTATTAGATTCTGGATGCCCATAGGAAATACCCTTGGGGTACAAGCCCAGAATGACGGAACTATCATCATCCTAAACTTGATTTAGGGTCTAGTTTCTAATTAATCAGATGTCTCAATTAATTTACAGGATAAAAAATACCTCAACTCTTGTATAGTTCAAGCCTTTGTATATTTACATTTTTATTTTTCATATCTATTATGCCATCAGCTTTAAATGGTTTTAGGATACGAGATAAAGTCTCAGGGCTTATGTTTAAAATTGTAGCTATTTCATGTTGTTTTAGTAAAAAGAACTCTTGTGTATTTTGTAAAATAAAATCAATCACTCTACCTTTTGCATCTAAAACCAAATACCTTAAAAGTAAAGTTTCCAAGTTTTTTACCTTTTTTATCAAAGATGAATTAACGCTTAATAATATGTCTGGATTTTTCAAAAAAATATTTTTAAGATTTTTGAAATCAATTTTTAATAGTTTTATATCACTAATTGCTTCTGCTGTAGCTGGATAATTGAACTCATCAAAAACAGCAACTTCAGCTATAATCTCATCATGTTTGAAGTACTTTAAAATCAATTCATTATTATTTGCCAATATTTTGTAAAGTTTTATGTTTCCCTTAATTAAAAAATATAGATATCTTGACTCATCCCCTTCATAAAAGACAATATTGCCTTTTTTTAAAGATATAACTTCACAATCTTTAGC
>WFPU01000226.1 GCA_015487435.1 Sulfurimonas sp. | reverse complement strand
TTCTTTTTCAGCCTGTTGTAACTTATCAATCAGATACTGCTTTTCAGTAAGCTCCTCATCTCCATCATCAACTTTTTCAAGAAAGCCTTCAATCAGCTTTCTATCAAAGCAACTATCACAACTAAACTCACTAACATGTCCAGTGTGATGTTCAATTCTAACCTTCATGCAACCTCCTATTTATTTTGTAACTCAAACGCTTGTAAAACAATCTTTTTAGCCACTGCATTTGGAGTCCTCTCCTTTCTATTAGTCAAGCTCTCTAACCAATCCAACTGTTCATCATTTACATAAAAAGCTATTTTATGTTTAGTCAAACTTTTACCAATCATCGGACGACCAGCCTTTTTACCTTGCACAATCGTTTCAACCACTTTTTTAAGCTCTTTATGCTCCTGCTCTTTCTTATCCGCACTCTCAAAAGTATTATTAGTATCACTCTTAGGAATTATCTCATCAATAGATTTTTTAGGTTTTTTAAGCATCACCAACTCCTTTTTCTTTCAATAGTTCAACATACATTTCATCACCTAAAACAGCTTTTAGTATCTCTTTATATTCAGGCAAAAAATTACGAGCAGCATAAGCTAACTGTTTGCTTTCTTGCACTACTTCAAAAGGACTCATTCCATACTCCAGACCTATCTTTAACATCTTAGTTTTTCGAAGAGGAAGCACTTTTATATCTGCAAATTTTTTCTGTAGATCTTCTTTCACTTCTCTCAAATCTCTCTTATCTTCAGTTCTGGTAGCAATTACCAAAAAATTATCATTATATTTTTTTAACTCATCTATAGTCTTTATAGCTTTCATTTTAGAGTTCAGATCATTTATACAAGGAACGATCACAATATCGCAAACCTTTATTATGTCAATCACACCAGCACTTATAAAGCCACCAAAATCATAAACCACATCATCAATAATATGTAGCTCTTTAGTTATTCTTGCCATATCAGGATAAACCGCCTCAATTACACTATCATCATTGCTTAACAAATAAAGTCCAAGCTCTTTAGCTATTGCGAAGGCGATAGCAGTTTTACCTGCACCACCATCTGTTGTAATAACCGCTATTCTCATTTTTCAGCCTCTTTCGTCATATAATGATTAGCAGATACTAATCTATCTTTATTTATTTCATGTCCTAAAATATCAGAGATGTAATCCTCTTTTTCTCTATCAGAACCGTTTTTCTTACCAAATTTTAAATATGCCATCTCTGCAAAGATCTCTCTCAAGTCGTGAAATGTATATTTAAGCCCCGTAATGTTTTTCAATGCTCTGTTGAAAATATGATTAAATTTACTGTTGACTTGAGCGTTAGTCATATTTTTAGTATCAATGTCCTTTCTTATCTGCTGCAGCAGTTTAGAAAGCAACTCAAAATCATCATCTAGTGCAACCGCTTTTATTTCAGAGTCATTACCACCTTTCTTTGCAATACCTTTATAATACCAACCATCCTCTTTTTTGACTATTTCAAGTGTCTTTAATATCTCAGTTATTCTGCGACCTGTAGCATATGCAAGATATATTGCATACAAGTAGGCTCTCGCTCTCTCAACAGTCTGCTGCTTTTGCATAGGAAGTCCAGCCGCTTTCCACTCTTCAATGCTTACATCATCACCAAGTTCCATAGCTTTCAAGATCCATTTTTTTACTTGTTCCATTGTCATTTCTATCTCTTTTTCATCAAAAGTCTCTTTAGACTCAAGTTTCTCCAACACTTTCTTAGTATCAATCTGTTTTATACGCTCATACGCCTCTTTAGGAACAGCAAAAAGTTCTAACGCATACTCCATATATTCATCATTTACCTCTTTAATTATGTTTCTCATGTCAGCATAGTACCGTGCTACAGTTTTTATTTTACGACCACCCATCCAACAAAAAGGAATAAATTTACTAACTGTTTTAGCTACATCTCTTTTATCATTGCATTTAAGCAGCTCATCTTTAAACATCTCTTTTACTTGTCCAGGACTATCAACACCATAAAAAATTTTAATCGCTTCAGCAGAGCTAAACTCATTCGTCGGATCTTCTTCTCTAACAGCCTCTTTTATTTCATCTTTTAAACTACTTTTTACTGCACTTACAACCTCGTCAGCAACGCTTTCAGCAATGTATCCAACATCCACATCAACATCTACATCCACATTATCTTTATTGTTAATAGCTTTTTTTAGCTCATTTACCTCATCAAGCAATTTTTTAATCATTCCAACAAGCTCTTTATTGTCACAGCTTATTTCAGGCTCTTTATACAGTTCCCAGCTCTTCTCTTTACAATTCTTTATATTAAAAGGTTTACCCTCATTATCAACTATCTGCATACTATCATTTAGATAGATGTATTTACCTTGCTCCCATTTGGTGGCTCTAACCTTAGCACCGTCCATCATTTTTTGTATAGCAGTATTCTTTACCATTGCTTTAGCTCCTATCTAAAAGTATAACTGTATTATACCGCTAAAAACTTTAAATAAATATAATACTATACCTAAAAATATAAAAACCTAAAAAATAAAAAATTTCCTAAATAAAGCATATTATCAAATATTATAAAACTATAAAACTATACATATAATTATAAAAATTATTCACATTTGTAACGGTTATATATGTGAATAACTTAAAAATATAACGGTTAAATAATTCACATATAACGCTTATATGATGTGAAATTTAAGTTTTATAACGGTTATAT
>WFPU01000225.1 GCA_015487435.1 Sulfurimonas sp. | reverse complement strand
TGGCAATTTATGATACGATGAACTACATTCGTCCAAACGTTGCGACGATCTGTGTCGGTCAAGCGGCATCTATGGGAGCATTCTTACTCTCAAGTGGTGAAAAAGGGAAGCGTTATGCGCTGCCACATGCTAGAATCATGATTCACCAGCCGCTTGGCGGTGCACAGGGTCAGGCAACAGACATTGCGATTCAGGCAGAAGAGATCCTTCGTATGAAAAAAGAGCTTAACGGTATTCTTGCAAGCAATACAGGGCAGGATATAGCTACTGTTGAAGCAGATACTGATCGTGATAACTTCATGAGTGCAGCCGAAGCAAAAGAGTACGGCATGATCGATGAAGTTCTGATAAAGAGCGATAAAGAGTAAAGGGGTTAGCAATGGCAGGTACACTAAGAAAAAAAAGTCGTAGAAATATTGATGATACAAGTTCTGAAGTAGATGTTCCTGTCATTAGTGCATTAGATATGGACAACCCTTCGAGTGACATCGAGATCTATGCAAAAGAGGTCTTAAATACACTTATTGCGGATAATTTACCACCAACCCCGAACAACTTCTCCCTCTATTTTGACAGACTCCTTGAAGATAAGAGTGAGAACCTTCGTAAGCAGATTCACTCTATCTTGGAGCTTGAAGAGAATAATGATGATGAAAATACCATCGCTCTCGAGCACAGTCTCAAAGAGGGATTTAGTTCAATAAAAGGCATTTTAGGCGTAACTGCAAATCTTTACAAAAATATGACCTTGATGACGAAGATCTTGGAAAAAAGAAAAAAAGAGCTTGAAGACAAACCTGAAGCAGAAGAAGCTCTGTCCATCATCTCTACTTTAGAGAACGATGTAACGAAGCTCAACTCCATTTTAAAAACACAAAGTACACAGATGCGATCCATCTACGATGATACAGCAAAAATTGTGAAAAATGTAGAGAATGAGACGATTTTTGACAACCAATTCGGAGTTTACAATAAACGCTATCTTTTAACGAAGATCGAGCAGGAGATGGGGCTTATCAAAGAATTCCATCATAAAAGCTCTCTTATTATGATAGAGCTTTCTCGTGAACTTAAAAAGAGTGTCAAAAATGAAAAAGCCGTGCTTTTAATGGTTCGTACGATTGCGAGACTGCTGCTGAAGACCTCACGCAGAAGTGACATCGTTGCGCATTACGGTAACGGTGTGTTTTCAATGCTTTTAAAACATACGGACATTGAGAGTGCGAAAAAAGCAAGTGAGCGTCTCTGCGATCTTGTTTCAAATTCTAACTTCTTTCTTGCCGATCGTGAGATACAGCTCAAGATCTCTATCGGGGTGACAGATATCGATCCGGAGTTTTCTGTAGAAGAGATAGTAGTAAGTGTGCTCGATGGTATCGAGAAAGCGCATGAGTTGAAAAATTCAGACTATGCTGTTTCACTGAGAAAATAGGAAGACAAGAGATCAATGAAGTTACATATAGTCGAATATCCAGATAAAAGACTACGTCAAAAATCGAAAGAAGTAACCGCTTTTGATGAGAATTTACATAAGCTTTTAGATGCGATGCATCCTTTTATGATCGAGACGAACGGTATCGGATTAGCTGCGATTCAAGTCGCTCATCCCATCCGTGCACTTGTTATCAATCTTCCGGATGAAGAGGGTGAACAGCATCCTGAGAATCTTTTAGAGATCATTAACCCTGTAATCATTCAAAAAGATGGAGAGACGACCTATCAAGAGGGATGTCTTTCAGTACCGCAGTTTTATGAAGATATAAAGCGATACGAACATATAACGATCAATTATCAAGACAGAGAAGGCAATACCCAGACACTCGATGCAGATGGTTTGTTGGCTATTGCCATTCAGCACGAGATGGATCATCTTGAAGGTATTTTATTTATAGACCATCTTTCCTATGCCCGCCGTAAAAAGTTTGAAAAAGAGTATAAAAAACTGCAAAAAGAGCGCAAAAAATCTAAATAATATGGCAAACTGCCATATCTTTAGATAAGAAATCTCAAAAATAGTATTATAAGAGCAACTAAGTAAAGGTTGCTCTATGAAAAAGATAAAATGTGCTACGAATGAGGGTATAGAGGCAAGAGTGGTGGAAGTGGAAGCCACACTCACAAAAGGACTTCCCTCCTTTTCCATTGTCGGGATGGTCTCGACTGCCATCTCTGAGTTCTAGGTAATATTAACCACTTGACTTAACAACTACATAACACTCCATAAACCCCAATAATACGATATGACTATTTTGCCAATATATCAAAAGTTATAGATTTTAAATGTTCTAGGTTATATTAACTCTTAAGCTGATATGTTAAAAAGAAAATAATATCAATTTGTGAATTATTCGTGTTCCTTACTTATTTGAATGCTAGAATTAACTCAGAACAAAAACATGAGGAGATTCTATGCTTGTAGATGGAAGTAAAGGCATAACCATAAGTACACTCTTTAATAATGAGATAATAACACTTGATGATTCATTAGAGTGGAGTATATGGTTAAAAAATGTAAGAGATGTGGCAGACAATACTCGTAGAACTTTTATGAAGAGTATGGAAAGGTTTTGGATTTGGAGTCTATATAACCCTGTTGGCTTTGATGAGAAATTTCCAAGTTACCAAGCAAGATATAGAGAGTCCTTGAGAAATGGTTTTAAAATAACTGAACTCGTAAAAGATGAAGAGTTTGGTGGTGAGTTAGAAGTCGAAATATCTTCATGCTCTCCACTTCAAAAAATAACCATCAATAAAGAGATAGCTGGTATTAACTCTTACTTCTATTTTACAGAGGAACATGATTTATTGTATGACCATAGATTCATTAACCATCTTTATGAAAAACAGAGAAATGCAAAAAGCTTTTTATCTGGTATCCAAATTAAAAAGAGTGGTTTAGCACTAGAAGCATTTGGACAGAAAATAAAGTATTTACCATCTTACAAAATACCTAAAAATAACCAAACAGAGAAGTGGTTCCCTATGGAGCTGTTTGACACACTACTAGAAGTTTCAAAACCAAGAGAAAGACTCATATTCCTTTTATGTGGTGCTTGTAGTGCTAGGATAGGTCAAGCACTTAATCTTACACTTTACGATATAGATTACGAAGAACAAGAAGTATGGCTACTAGACCCAAAATCAGACAATACAGATGTGTATGGTAATAAACGGAGAATATGGTTAAAAGATGACTATAAAATAGATATGTCTGAAGAAGACCATCAACATAATACAGCGGATTTGCAATTCAAATATCCTATTCCATTTTCACATGGTCCGCTATTTTGGATTAATGAAGAGAAATATAAAACTCTATTTTTCAATACATTGCAAGAGTATCAAAAATCAGATACATATATGCCAGAGATGATACGACATCCTAAGCATCCTTTTTTATTTACTACAAAGAATGGCAAAAGAGTACATGCCAGAGAAACACTTACAAGATTGAAATCTAGTATTCGTAAGGCAGTCAAAAAAATGAATTATCCAAAAGATATAAGCAATCTGGGACTTCACTCTTTACGGCATATGTTTGGACATGCTATGGCTGAAATATATGCAAGAGTTGGTGATGATAGTTTAATCGCTATCACAAAAGATGCAATGGGGCATGCAAATATGGATTCAACAATGATTTATTTCAACATATCGAGCGATACTAAAAGAGCAACAATCAAAAGGCTCACACAAGATATACACAGCAAGAGTATGATAAATGCCTAAAATTCAAAAGAACGATAATCTCTCTAAATTTAGAGAACAGCAACAGTCTCAAAATCAAGCACTTGTGCAACGAGCAATTGAACATATTCAACGCTTAAATGGTGATGTAAATTTTTCACTTGTTTCAAAAGTAACCTATGATATTGCAGATGCTACAAAAGGTGAAAAAGGTATATCACTAGCTGGTATTTCAAAAAGTAAAATATACCGTCCTATGATAGAAAAAGCAAAACTAAACAAAGGTGTCAACGGAACTAATCTACAAAATATTGCAAAGAACAAGGTGTCAGTTGGTGATATGCAGATGTCCTTTCACTCAATAAGAGTTGAAAATGCTAAACTGAAAATGGAGAATAAGGTGCTTTCAAAACAATTAAAAGAGGTATCCGCACCTATACAAGAGATTGGAAATATTGATGTAAATATTATGAATCAGTACGAAGAAATGAAACAAATATGCTCTTCTTTAGTAAGCAGGCTTCTTGAACTAGAACTTGTTTATATCAACAGTGAAAAAATGACACTTAATATAGCTGTTTATGATGAAGTGATTATACAAAAACAATCACTTCTATTATTTTATGAAAAGGAACTTCATGCAATTAAAAATTAAATATATTCAAACACTCCCAATGATAAACGATACAGAAGGTTTTATTCTCCTTGATACATATAAATCAAAATTAAATGAATTATGGTTTGATTACATGCAACAGCTTATATTGCTTAGTATGAGAGATGATGGTATCTTTAAAACGATAGGTGATGCTATGCAAGATGGGATAGGAATTCATGAATTAAAAAGAAGCTATGCTCGTAATTTACTTGGTATTGGCGATAAGCTTTGTGTAATTGACATAATACACAAAGATGGAGAAACTAAAAAACAAGCTCTTATGAATTTTGAGGAGTTGGTCCATATCTATTTTGATGAAGAAGCAGAGACATTTAAAAGAGCTGTAATAGATAGATTCTTTCTTTTTCTTTGGAATAAAAATATCCTATTATATCCAATAGCAAATAAGATAAAAAATTATCACAGACCACCCGATTGGAAATTTTTAGCAGATACAACGGAAGTATATGATTTTTTAAATGAAATATATAATCTTAAAGATGTATCGTTGATTAAATCTTATCAAATGACTGCAATACTTACTATGCAGTGTGCTACAGGTTGGAGAAAACTTAAGGATATAACAGAACATGATATTGTAGCTTTAGAGCACACTTTAAAAGCTATAGAAAGCAATACTAATAAAAGAGTAAGTTATGTTGGGGGTGTTATTAATGAATTGCGATTAGGTTTAATAGAAATTGGCAGAGACGACATTTTAAAGCCAAGTGATGCACTTGATGATAGAAAAAACTATGACAAGAATAAGCGTTTTGATTTTGTGGATACAGAAATGTTTCCTACTCTTAGAGAAATCTATGTGAAAGCAACACACTATCATGACTATTTACAAAATGATGGGTTAGCTGTTGGTACTATACAGGGCGAGCTAACAGCAGTAGTTAATTTGTTTAAATATCTTATGGAATATTACCCAGATAGAGAGATAGATAAAGTAGCCATTGAGGAGATGTTTGAACCTACTAATGAAGTTAGTCTTTTTTTGATGTTGTCAGAAAAGATGAGTAGCTCTCGTGCTACACTTACGAAAATTGTTAAGTTCCTTACATATTGCGAACTCTTTTCTATTAAGGCACAAAAAAATATACCTCGTGCTAAGCGTAAAGTAAGTTATGTTCCATACAGAAAAGCGATGCCTAAAGAGATGGTCCAACATATTGTAGATATTATAAAAAATAGACCACCACTGCTTAGGACGAAATGGAATCGAAAAAAAGCAGATGTATCATGGTGGAAGTTCGAGGTTTATCCAATTTACCCTCTGATGATGCTATTTGGCTACTATATACCTGTGCGAGGTGAGCAAGTACGCAATTTGTGTAGAGAGAGGTCCTTTGTTATTAAAGAGGGAAAAGTTGATACACTTGTAATTAATACAGATAAAAATGTTAACAGGACCTCTTATCAAGAGATACCTTGTGTGTGGGATGATTTACAGATATTTGTTCCTTTTTTAGAATGGCATAAAGAATATTATGGGAACATTCCTAAAGTAAAATACCACAATGATGTTAATTCGCCTTGGGAAGATATAGAACCACTTTTTAATACCCCACAAATGCTCAAGCCACTCTCAAGAAGTACACATGCAACATACCATAAAAAGCTTTTGTGCCAATATCAACTAGAAATAATGCAAGAAGCTGAGAAAAATGGGGATAAATATTACCCTAAAGTTGCATGGGCAAAGGATGGAAAAGAGTTTTTTAAATCAATTGAAGAACTCAATAGATGTAGCTCTGCAAGGATGAAAGATATTGAAGTTATGTATGATTTGCATTCTTTAAGAGTGACTGGTGCAACAAGATATTTAGAGAGTGGAGTTGGAATTAACCTCGTAATGCAATTAACAGGGCATGTAACTCCTGATATTCTTTTGAGAATTTATATTAATCTTACTCTACAGGAGAAGAAAGAAAAGTTAAAAAGCGCAGTAAAAAAGATATATTTTGGGAATCCAGAAACATTGATTGAGAGTACTGCTGATTTGATTAGTGGTGAACTTGTAGATGCTTATGAAAAAAATAAAGATGAACTTTCGACAGCACTTAAAGATAATGCTCTATTTTCATTAAATAGAAGAGTGCCTCACGATTCTAACAGTACAGCATATGTATCTGGTGTGGAAATTGCAAAAGAGCATCATCCTAGTACTTGGCTTCCAATGATACATGGAATTTGTCCTGCCGTTAAGTGTCCCGATGGTAGAGAGCATAAGTGTGCATTATGTCCTTATTTAATTACGGGAAAACTTTTTATCAATGGTATTACACTTAAAGCAAATCAAGCATTGGCAAAATTTCACAGAGACTCTCTACAAAAACAAGAAGAGGAAGCAAAGGGATATAAGAATCAAGCACTTGCAGAAGCCTTAGAACTCTCTCTTGAAGAGATACTAGGATGGCAGGAAATTATGGAAAAAATTAACAACTCTCTTTACTCTCAAACGACTAAGGCTAGTCCTCTCACTAATGTAATTAAATATGATAAAGATTCTAAAAGTGCATTTGCTTATGATGCATATGAAACAGAGTTGACATATCTCGCTAATGAATATGATGCAAAAATGATAGGAGTAGAGCATGATAAAATGGGATTAAAAATTTTAACAATTAAAGCTATGAGAATCGCAAATGCAAAAAAAGACGATGATGCTTTTGCATTAATTGCCTCTGATGAAACTAAATCCATTGACTATATGATGCAATATTATCAAGGGAATAAAATCGACAATAAAGGGTTTCATAACTTTTTAGAGCATATAAAAAAGCCAATTAGCAAATAAATATGTCATTTTGTGAAGTTTTTAAGAGTTTTTAAAAATCTCTGATAGGATTTCCTTAATAAGCTAAAGGAGAATGGCATGGAAATGTTAGATGTAAATTTTACTAAAGTTATGGATAGAGTTGCACATATTATGGAAAAAGAGTTAGGTGTTCCTCCATATGATAAAAATATTGCTACCGAATTAGGTATGTCTCCTACCCAATATGCTAATAACAAAAAAAGAAATAAGATACCTTATTTGGAGATTACTAAGTTTTGTCACCAACATGAGATTACAATTAATTGGATACTTTTGGGTAAGAGTAGTATGAAGTTAATTGAGAGAGAAGAGGAAGTGTATAGAATTAGACGTATTCAAGAAATAAATGGCTCTTGTGGTGGCGGTGGATTTTGTGAAGAAGAGCTAGAGCCAGAATATATCTGTATAGATAAAAAATCTGCTAATAAGCTTGGTATCATGAATAGTGAAAATGTTGAAGCTATAAATGCTGTTGGAGATTCAATGTTTCCTACAATAAAAGAAGATTCTACTGTTTTAGTCGATAGAACAAAAAATGAACTAAATTCTACAGGCATATATGTAGTAAATACTGTAAATAGCGGTCTTTTTATTAAAAGATTAGCTTTAAATCCAACTGGAGGAGTTGATTTGATTTCTGATAATAAAGCTTATGATACTGTTACTGTGCCTACTGATGAAATAACAATAATAGGCAAAGTTATTGGTTCTCTGGAAAAAATATAGTAACCCTAGGCTCTTTTTATCTATGATAACTAATGGACCTATCTCTTGAAAGGTCCATTTTTAATCCCTGTAAATACTATTCTTTTATAAATTCATTCCGATTACCTTGTTTTTTAGCAATCCTGTTATTTCTCTGGATTTCCCACTCAGATGGAGGATATTTTTTATTCCATACTTGATATTTTTTGAATTCTTGCTTTGATAATTTCATTCTATAATGCTTATGAAAATAGAGATAATCTCGTGCAATAATTCCTCTTATCTCTTCACGAACTCTCGCTCTTTTCTGTTTAAATAACACATTAAATTCACATTGCCCATATTGCCCTTGTGATGGCAGAGTAAAGTCATATCTATAGTTTTTTCTATCGGCATTTAGTTCTCCAATACTAGGAAAGAGATTATGCATATCAGCTTGCATAATCCTGTATTGCTTATTAACCTTTGAGCAACACTTACGACCTTTATAATGCTTACCCTTAGAGTTTATACATTTGGCATTTCCATCTCTCCAGCAAGAGAATTGCTGTCCGAAATTCTGCGCAGGAATGATATGCTCCCACTCTATGCGATTTGCCCGTATATTTAGCTTTCCTTTTTTTGTATATTTGTTGCGAGGAATATAGCCACAAGAATTTTTGTTAATCATATTCTTCTTGCTTTTGTAGTTATATTTACAGTCACAATAGATAGTTCTTTGATGGTCTCTATATATCTTACGAAGCTCTTTCTTTGAATGTGAGAACGATTCATTTGTGGCAAAAAGTGCATTAATTACAAGTAACATTAAGAGTAGCAGTTTCATTTATAGCCTTTAATTGTTTTTTTGATTTTGTTGCAAAAGAGTAGCAAAAAAGAACTTATAGTTTATTGCCATTGTTCTTTTTACCTATTATTTTGTGTAGCCT
>WFPU01000224.1 GCA_015487435.1 Sulfurimonas sp. | reverse complement strand
TATTTTATAACTTGTTACAAAATATGATAATATTTATATCCCTTTATATTTATTGCTTAAAAAATTAATCAATTGAAAAAAATAATTTTAAATAACTTTTTCATAGGTGAAAATACTACACTATCTATTGGCTGTAAATGGTGCCTAGATTGATGATTTCTTATTAAACTAAAAGTAGATAAGATCAGTTACTTAATTGTTCAGAGGGTTCAATTGAAAAAAATCTCAATCGTATTATATTAAATTAATTATATTTATAAACCATACAGCCAAAAAAACACAAATACTTAAAAACACAATTGTACTACCAACATCTTTTGCGCGTCCTGCCATAGGGTGATGCTCTAGTGTTACCAAATCAACTACTCTCTCAATTGCAGAGTTGATTGCCTCAGCAATCAACACGCCCATAAGTGTAATAAACATCAATAATTTACTAATTAAATCTAACTCTATATATAATAATATTGGAATTAGAATCATTGCTAAGACTAACTCTATTTTAAAAGATGTCTCTGTCTTCAACATATCAACTAAACCATTAATTGCATAAGTTGTATTTTTAAATATTGTATATTTTGGTTGGTTTCTCATTTAATATCCTCTATTTTCACTAAAACATCTTTAGCTGTGATAAGTTTCATACAATTATGATGACCCAATGGACAGATGCGTTTCATACATGGTGCACAACTTAAATTTTTAGTTACAATCACACCTTTATCATTCATCCATTGACTTGTCTCACTAAATTTTGTTGGTCCAAATATAGCTACTGTTGGAATATCAAAAGCAGCAGCTAGATGCATTGGACCAGAATCATTTGTTACAAACAGATCAAGATTTGAAATACCATCCATCAACTCATTAACTGAAGTTTTTGTTGCTAAATTTTTATAATTTTTCACACCATGAAGAATAAGTAATTTTTCTATATCTCCTGCTATCTCATCCTCATTTGGTCCACCAAAAATCACTATATCATACTCATTTGATAATTCTATTGCAACTTTTGCAAACTCCTCTGGATACCAACGTTTTGCACTTCCATAAGTAGCACCTGGATTTAATCCAACTATTTTTTTTGAGTTTGTTTTTTGCTCATAACCATATATTTTAAGCTTATTTGGTTGACTTTTTATATCTAAACTTCTATTTATAAAGTCATTATAACGGATAACCTGATGTATCTCTTTTTTTATATATCTTTGATATACAAATTTTTTCTTAACACCTATAAAAAACAGTAGATACTGGGTTGTGAAATTTTTTCTAAAACTAAGAGCTATATCAACCTTACCTACATTTTTTGCATCTCTATAGAGATTTAAATAACGCCATCCACTCTTTTTACTTTCATCTATTATTATCTTTTTTACATTAGGATGATTTAAAAACAGTCGTGTTGAAACATAAGAGCCATATATAATCAATTCACAATCTGGATATGCTTTGACTATATTCTCAATAGCAGGTGTAGTCATTATAGCATCACCAAGCCAAGTAGGAATCTCTAAAAATATTTTCACTCTAAATTAACACTTAGAACTTTGAATTTTTGCAATTGTTTTTGTAGTGCTTTTACCATCTATAAACTGAACAAGTTTAACCTCTTTAGCTATGTCACTCCCAACAACAACTTTACCCTCATAATCTCCACCTTTGACTAATATATCAGGCTCAACCATCTTAATAAGCTCATAAGGAGTATCATCAGAGAATACACAAACAAAATCTACACTCTCTAAAGCAGATAAAACAAAACCTCTATCTTCTTCATTATTTATAGGTCTACTTTCGCCCTTGAGTGCCTTTACACTTGCATCTGAATTAAGCCCTAGTATAAGCACATCTCCATATGATTTTGCCACATCTAAATAACTTACATGTCCACGATGAAGTATGTCAAAACAACCATTTGTAAAAACTATTTTTTTACCCAGTTTTTTAAGTCTTTGTACTTGTATTTTTAACTCATCAAAACTTTTAATATGGCTCTCAATAGAGCCTTTATTTATACTAGAACGGTAATGTTCTATCTCATCTATTGTAGCAGTCGCACTTCCAAGTTTTCCAACAACCACACCAGCCGCAAGATTTGCAAACTCTAGTGAAGTAACTATATCATTCCCACATGCCAAGTAATAGCCAAGAGAAGCTATAACAGTATCCCCTGCTCCAGTTACATCATAAACTTCACGAGCAACAGTAGGACGCATTACTAATTTTTCATCATAGATTGCAATTCCATCTTCACTCAAAGTGATTAACGAAATATCTAAATTAGCAACATCTTTTAATTTTTTAAGTACCTCAACTAAAGAGTTGTCATCTTTTATTTTGATGCCTGAAGCGATTTCTGCTTCTTTTTTATTTGGTGTTAAAAGATATGCTCCATTATATTTAGAATAATCATCCCCTATAGGATCAACTAACACTTTTTTATTTTTATCATTTGCAATTTTAATTATCTCTTTTGTAAGAGAGATAGTTAAGACCCCTTTTCCATAGTCTGAAAGCAATACAATATCAACCTCATCACAAAGTGATTTAAATTTGTTCAATATTTTATTTGATGAAAGCTTCGTAATATCTTCTTTAGATTCTTTGTCATATCTTACAACTTGAGAATGTGCAGCAATAATACGTGATTTTTTAGATGTTTTACGCTCATTTTCTTCTACTAAAAAAGTATTCGCCCCAATATCTTTTAACATTGACTCTAGTTCATGAGCCACTTTATCATCGCCAACTACAGAAGTAACATAAACAACACAACCGAGTGCAACAAGATTATTTACTACATTTCCCGCCCCACCAAGGAGAGTAGTTTCCCTGTCAATATCTATAACCTGAACAGGTGCTTCAGGTGATATACGATTTGCATCACCCCAAAGATAATGATCTATCATCAAGTCACCAACAACTAAAATTTTTGGTGATTTATTTGGCATTATTAATCTCAGTTTCAAATAGCTTTTTTATCTCTGGAATATATGCTTTTATTCCATCTTCTAATTCAAACTTTGGCTCATACCCAAGATTTTCTTTTGTTGTTTGTATATTTGCCTCAGTAAAAAATTGATACTGCCCAATAAAAGGATTTGGAATATACTCTTTAGAGTTGTCAATACCTAATTCAGATTGTAAAATATTTACAATATCTTCAAAACTTCTAGCCTTAGAAGTTCCAACATTGTAAACACCACTTTGTTTTGGCTTACATGCTAAAATATTTGCAGCGATCACATCATCTATATATATAAAATCTCTAAGAATTTTATCACTACCCTCAAAAAGCTTAGGAGTTAAACCTTTTAAAATTTGATGTCCAAACTGCACAACCATTGATGCTGTTTTATCTTTATAAAACTCTCTTTTTCCATAAACATTAAAATATTTTAATCCAACTATTGATATATCTATACCTTGTTTAATATATTTATATGTTATATTATCCATCATTACTTTAGAAAAACCATAAGCATTATTTGGCTGTTCATATCCAACTTCAAATCTATTACTATCACCGTAAGTAGCAGCCGATGAGGCATAAATCATATTTGCATCATGATTAATTGCTATGCGAAGCAGATCTTCATAAGCATTTATATTGGTCTTCATCATCATATCTTGCTCACGCACAGTAGTATCAGAAATTGCTGCTTGATGAAAAATATAATCAAATTTATAATTATCTTCTAAACTCTTTAGAGCAATTTTATCGTTAATATCACCACTTACAACTATCCCTTCAAAACCAAGTAAATTTTTATAATGTCCAAAACTTTTAAGAGAACCATTGCTAAAGATTTCATCATTTCTAAATATATCAAAGACTACTATATTTGATTCTGGATAGTTTTCTTGAAAATAAAAAGCAAGGTTTGAACCTATAAAACCTGCCCCACCTGTTATAAGAATTGTTTTTTTATTAAAGTCAATGTTGTTATATTTCATGAACTTATTATACAATAATTAAATCAATAACTCTTTAGCCAACTTTACAATTAATGATGAATCAATATGATTTATATTAAAATCATTTTTATCTAATTTTAGAGCATCCACAACTGAAGAAGATTTTATAACCTTATTTATATTTGTGATATATGTATTTCTATTATGTGGCGTATTTCCAAATATTGTAATAGATGCTATATTTAGTCCCCAAGCCATGTGCGTTGGTCCAGTATCTCCACCAATTACAAGTGAAGCATTCTTTATCTTGTTTTTTAATGACTCCAAGCTCATTTTTTTACACATTTTTACATTTGATGCATTATTTGATAGATATTGTGCTACTGATTTTTCATCTTTATTTGCCCAAATAACTTCTATATTTTTATCTTTTAAAAAGTTACAAATTTCTAAAAATTTTTCTTTAGGGTATATTTTATTTTTTCTTGATGCACCTACTATTAACAAAATATCAAACCTGTTTAGATCTTTGTCTTTAGAATATAAAAAAGATTTTTTATTTAATATCTCTTCATTAGAAATACTAAACCCCAAAGGTTCACAAACTACTTTTATATTTCTATCTATAACATTTTTTTCATATCCAATAGATACTGTTTGATTATAAAATAAACTAGACATGCCCTCTCGAATAGAATCTTTTGAGAATCCAACTATTTTTTTAGCACCAATTATTTTACAAACAATTGCTGATTTAAGTAACCCTTGAGCATCTATTACAATATCATAATTATTTTTAGAATATTGTTTTAAAATTTTTATTTGAGAAAATAAATTTAACTTATTTGTTTTAATTGATTTTATATTTACTGGTAAAATATTATCTATATGTGGATTATTTTGTAAAATAGATTTAAAAGATTCTTCAACTACCCAATCAATTTCACAATTTGGTATTCTTTTTTTTATATATTGAAGAACAATCATTGTATGGATAATATCACCTAAGGCAGAAAGTTTAACTATACATATTTTCATTTTATTTCTTTATATAATTTAAGGCATCTCTAAAAATAAAATAATATTCAAAAAGACCTTTAAAGCTTATAACATGATATAATTCTTTTATGAATAAACCATATATTTGGGATAAGTACTCTGATCAACCTTATCCGTTAAAAGACAAAACATACAAAAAAATTATGCGCAAGCGTGCACTGCCATCACTATTGAAAACATTTTTTGCAGCTTTAATAATTTTACCTATATCTTTAGTTGCTACACCATTTATTAAAAGAAAAAAAATAGATTCAAAAAACTTTTTTTGCATTGGCATTGATTACCAAAGAGAACCAAAACATACTTTAGAACTTGTAAATGAATTGGGTATACAGCATATATTAGTTCGATTAAAGCTTTGGGAGATGGATAGTATTGATGAACTTAAAAAATTTCTTTTAGCCTACAAGGATAAAAAAGTAACTCTTAAAATTATGCAAGATAGAGAAAATGTCGTAGATTTAAAACTTTTCAAAAAAAACCTAAATGTTATTTTTACTAAATTAAATGGCTTAGTGGATATATATGAAATAGGCTCAACAATAAATCGTGCTAAATGGGGATTTTTTAGTATAGATGAATACAATAACTTTTTTAAAACTGCTTATGACTTAAGAAACCAATCATTTCCAAATGCCCAGCTTATTGGAAGTGGCGTTATAGATTTTGAGTATCATTTTACAGCACATACCCTGTTTAATAAATTCAAATATAAATATGATGGGATATCTTCACTTTTATATGTAGATAGGCGTGGTGTTCCAGAAAACACACAACTTGGATTTTCCCTTTCTGATAAGATAGCATTGTTAAGTACTATGGTTTGGTTAAGCCCAAAAACAAACCAAAATCTCTACATCACTGAAACAAACTGGCCTATTCAAAATACAGCTCCATATGCACCAACTAGTGAAAAAGAGTGTGTAGATTTACAAACATATGCTGATTATATGCTTCGTTATTACCTTTTATCATTTGCATCTCAACAAGTTGATTCAGTTTCATGGCATCAACTTATAGCACCAGGATATGGGCTTATTGATAATAGAGACAGCATAAAAAAATATCCAGCATTTCAAACATATAAAACGATGTATAAATATCTGCATAATGCACAGTTTCTTAGGCTTGATATCAAAAGAGGATATTATATATTACAATTTTTAGTAAAAAATATTTTATTGCAAGTTCATTGGGCACTAAAACCAACTACATTGAAAAATGAAGATTTTTTTGAAGTTTATTCAAGAGATGGAGATATCATAACAGATGAGAACCTAAAAATTGGCTCTTCACCTACATATATATTTATTAAAAACTAAAAAGCAAACTTAAATCCAAGATAACTTGCTCTATTATATACATAATCACTGCTATCATAGTTTGTTTCTATATTTCTAAAACCAACATATAGTGAACCTCTTTCTATTACTTCAAAATTAGCTTCGAATCTATACTCAAAATAACTTTTTGAATCTGAAAAAGACAACGATTTTGGAGCATAATACATTTGAGCATCAAGACTTATTGGAATCATGATTTCTACTGGTAAGGTATATTCAACTTCAACACCCAATGGGATAGCTGTATATGAACTTAAATTAGGTTCATCTATTGAAGAAAATACTGTTTTTACACCAAGCCCAACTTTCAAATCACTATTATTAACTTCTTGCTTCATTAAAAAATTAAAATTAAAATATTTACCTAATTTATCTACTGAATTGCCGCTTGCATCTTCAGAATATTCTTTATTTGCGTTTATATAAGTAACACCGATAAATGTTGTGTCTGGCTCAATATTATGGTTAAATTGACCTATATCAAGCTTTACACCAGCCTCTAGTTCTAAATCATTTATGTTTAACTCAACTGTATGCATTGCAAACAAACTCACACTACCTAGTGACAAATACAATATCTTTTTTAACATTCTTTTTCCTTATTAACAATCTGTATATTTTGATAAATAGCAAGATTTATTCCAAAATTATACTTTAAATAAAAATAATAATTTATTTACAATCTATTAACTTAAATTTAAGAAACTAATCACTATAATTGACTCGAAATTTATTTTAAGGAAAACAAATGAAAAAAATTACTACTGCAATAATTGCTTTAGGTGCATCAACAGCTTTAATGGCTGCTGTAAATGCTGGTGCTTGTACAGGTTGTCACGGTGCTGATTGGAGCAAAATAGCTCTTGGTAAGTCTTTAAACGTTGCTGAGATGACTCATAAAGAGATCGCAGATTCACTTATAGGTTATAAAGATGGTACTTATGGTCGTGATATGAAAGGCCTTATGAAAGGTCAAGTTGCAAAATACTCTAACGCCGAATTAGAAGCGTTCTCTTTAACTATAGGTAAATAATTACTTCTTTAACTATTTTGAGTTTATCTCAAAATAGTTAAAATCTTTTCACTCTGGCTTATAATTATTCTTTAAATCCTCTTTTTTCTTCTGGAGATTTGCAGCATCATTTAATTCATCAGTACCATCAAATTTAGCTCCATTTAAAAATTTTTCTTCATCATCAAATTGACCATTTTTAACTGCCCACAAAAATGCAAACAGTGCAATAGCCCCTAAAAATATCGATACACTAAGCATCATGATTACAATGCCACTAGTCATATTGTTCCTCGTGTAAAAAAATTTAACTCTGCCATTTATATTTTATTCTCATTGAGTTTCCAACAACCAATAATGAACTAATAGACATAGAGATTGCAGCTACTAAAGGTATTACAAAACCAGCCATAGCTAAAGGTATAGTTATAGCATTATAAAGTAAAGATATAGCTAAATTTTGTTTAATTAAACTAAATGTCGTCTTAGAAATTTTAAAAGCATCGCTTAAAGATTTGAGCGAGTCATTTAGTAAAACCACATCACTAACATCAACAGCAATATCACTACCACTCCCCATAACAATGCCAATATCAGCATATGCTAATGCCAACACATCATTTACTCCATCACCTACCATTACTACTGTTTTGCCCTCAGTATGAAGTTGATTTATAAATTCTGCTTTTTGCTCTGGAGTTTGTTCATACAAATATTGCTCTATACCTATTTCATCTGCTACTCTTGAAGCAATATTAGCGTTATCTCCTGTTAGCATTATGCTTTTTATACCTTTTTTACTAAGAGAGGAAATTAATTCTTTTGCATCTTCTTTAACCTTATCTCTTAACTCATAAATAGCAACAACTTTTTTATCAATTACAAAATAAAATAGACTATTATCACTTTTAAAATCTACTTTAATATCATTGTCTATTAAAAGTTTCAAATTACCTCCAAGAATCTCTTTTGATTTATATTTAGCTTTAATACCACATGCTGGAATTTGCTTATACTGATCAAATTCTATTTTTTTATCCATATCTAAATAATTTTTAATTCCAGTGGAGATTGGATGATTTGATAAATTAACTAACGAATAGAGTATCTCTTTATTAAACTCTTCATATATTATCTCATTAATTACTTCAGGTTTTCCATGAGTTAGTGTCCCCGTTTTGTCTAAAACCAATGTATCAACTTTAGCCATTGTTTCTATTTGAGCTGCTTCTTTAAATAATACGCCTTTTTTTGCCCCTAAACTTAATCCCACAAGTGTAGCAACTGGAGTAGCAAGTGCCAAGGCACATGGACAAGCAATAATTATTACAGATATACCAACCATAAATGAAGTTTCAAAACTATTTGGTAAATACCACCAAACAATAAATGTTACAAATGCAATTACTAAAATTATAGTTGAAAAATATTCACTTAACTTATTTGCCATTTGTTGAATAGGCGGTTTTTTGTTTATTGCAGTCTCAAGAAGTGTAACAATATTTGAAAGAGTAGAATGCTCAAAGTCTTTAGTGGTTTTATAATATATATCAGCATCAATACTAGTAGTTCCACTAATAACAGTATCTCCAATATTTTTATATATTGGCTCACTCTCCCCTGTTAAACTTGATTCATCAAAAGACCCATCTCCTTTTACAATTTTGCCATCTACTAAAATTCTTTCTCCACTAGGGATTACAACAATATCTCCAACTTTAATATCATCTAATTTAATCATAGAGATAGTATTATTTTTAAAAATTTTAACCTCATTAGGTATATCTTGAAAAATATTATCAAGGGTATCAGTTGCACTTTTTTTACTAAGGACCTCTAAAAATTTGCCAATTAAAATGAAGGTTATAATCATACTAACACTATCAAAATATGCCTCACCATCTTGCATTAGCGTTATATATATAGAATATACATAGGTTAATAATGAGCCAGTAGCAACAAGTAAATCCATATTGACTACTTTAGCTTTTAATCCAAAATAAGCGCCACGAAAAAATATCCAACCGCTATAAAAAAGCACAGGTGTTGCAAGGATTCCCTCTGCTATATTTAAAATAGTCTTTATTTCTTGAGTTATTCCTGTAAAGTACCCAGCATATTGAGCTACTGCTATCCACATAATATTCATAGATGCAAATATTGCAACTGCCATTCTTAAATAATATTTTTTTCTCTCTTTATTAACATAATCCTCTTGTTTTGAAGCATCATAAGCAAAAGCGTTGTAACCAATTGAACGAATCATATCTATAATTTGTGATAGTTTTACTACATCGTCAGCCCAAAGAATTATTGCCTTATTATTAGTGAAATTTATATTAGCTTCAACAATACCACCCATCTTTTGCAGTGCTTTTTCGTTTAACCACACACATGCAGAACAATGAATTCCTTCTATTACAAGAGAAACTTTACTAAAGCCATCACTATCTTTTTTAACAAATTGTGAATAAAAAGATGGATTATCAAAATTAGAACTGTCATCAAGTTGATGAGTTGGTGGACTCAAAAGAGTTGAACCAACTTTATCATAAAAACTCTCTAGTCCTTTATCATTTAAAATATGATAAACACCTTTACATCCACTACAACAAAAGAAATTTGAATTATCTTTTATCATCATACTTTCATAAAATTCTAAATGACAATGGGTACAAGCAATTTTATTTGACAAGTTCAAATTTTCCTAATTGTTTATTTTTTATAATTTTATCACATGGGCTTATATAACCATTCATGCAGATATATGTACCATTTTCACTACTTGCTTGAATAAATCCAATCGCTAAACCAAGATTTAAACTAGATTCTACCTTATCTATTTCATAAGGGTTCATTGCACCTGTCAAAATTATTTTTCTATCATCAAATATTTCATTTAAAAATTCAGCAGTATCATTCATTGTATCTGTACCATGTATTATTATAAATGAATCATCTTGTGATTGCATTATTATAGAGGCAATCGTCTTTCTATCATTTAAATCAATATCCAATGAATCCTTAAATATTACACCAGCTACACCATAGTTTATCTCTATACTCTTTAATATATCTTCTACAGCAAAACTATCACAAGGTACTTCAAGTGTGCCATTTAGTTTGTTATAACGCTTATTAAATGTACCACCACAATTTAGTATTAACAATATATATCCTTAAATGATGAAACTATCTTAGTAGCTTTTGAAGAATTGATTTTTTTATTTTCATTAAATAGATAAGATTTTTGAAGTCCAGCATTTAATCCAGCTTCTATATCTCTTTCTTTATCTCCAATAATTACAGAATTTTTAATATCTATGTCAAACTCAATTGAAGCATCTAGTAACATCTTAGGATGTGGCTTCCTACATTCACATTCCCCTGTAATATCTGGATGGTGTGGACAAAAATAAACTTTTTTAATCTCAATACTATTCTTTAAAAACTCAGATATCATCCAAGTAGTTAATAGATTAAAATCATTTTCAGTATAATATTTTCTAGCAATACCAGATTGATTAGTTACAACAATAATTATATATCCTAAATCCTGATAGTATTTGCATAACTCGAAGATACCATCTATAAATTCAAAATCCTCTATCTTATATAGATAATCTTTTTCAATATTAATAACACCATCGCGGTCTAAAAAAAGAGTTTTATTCATTAAATTAATTTACACCATCACCAAATATCTCTTTTTCTATAATATCACATATAATATGACCAATAAGAATATGAGATTCTTGAATACGAGGAGTAGAGTCCGACGGAACAACTAAAGCAAAATCTGCTAACTTAGCCATCTCTCCACCATCACGACCTACTAAAGCAACTGTAGTTATATTTTTTTTCTTTGCACTATTAAATGCATTAATAATATTTAAAGAGTTTCCAGATGTGGATATACCAATAAATAAATCACCCTCTTGCCCCATCCCTTCAAGTTGACGAGAAAATACTTTATCATATCCATAGTCATTGCCTATAGCAGTTAAAGCTGAAGTATCAGTTGTAAGTGCTAATGATGGTAGAGCTGGTCTATCAAATCCATATCTACCAACCAATTCAGCAGCAATATGTTGAGCATCAGCTGCACTTCCACCATTTCCAGCTAATATAGTTTTATTATTAACTTTATATAACTTTACACATAGTTTAGATACCTGTTCAATCTTATTTAAAAGTCCTTCATTTTCATAAATTATTTGTTTAGTTTCGAATGACTTTTTTATTTGATCTTTTATGTAGTTTTTCATTATTTATAGCCTAAATTATAATATGTAAAATAATAGCATTATAAAGATTAGTTTTTGATTTGGAAAAAAAATAAAAGTAGTGTTTTTACAAAGAGGTACAAGTTGTGCTAAAAATATTATAAAATGTACGATAATTAGATGAATAAGATTTTGAAATGCAAATTTTAGATAAAGTTTTTTACAAAGAAGTTATTCTTAAAAGCAGTGCGAAGCGTACATTAGTACGTGAGTAGTGTTTTTAAGGATAAATTCGAAGTAAAAATGACCAACTAGGCAGCGACCTACATTTCCAATCCTGAAAGGACAAGTATTATC
>WFPU01000223.1 GCA_015487435.1 Sulfurimonas sp. | reverse complement strand
CATTTAAATATTATATTAAACAACATTACAATTCTTGAAAAAACAACTAAAACTATGATAGATGTTGGATACGCAAAAAAAGTAGATCTTCTTGAAGTTAAAGCAAAAAAAGGAAATGTTGAACGACTTGTATCTCAAATGAGATACAATCAAAAATTACTTTATCATTATATTAGCTTTTTACTAAACCAAAAAGTAGACTCTATTGAGATTATACAAGGTGGAGTATCAATGCCAAATATTAGTGATGAAGATATATTAGAAAATAATTTAGATATACAAAAAGCTTCAACAGGTTTGGAGATAAGACGTTCAATGACAGATTTATCAAAATCTGCATACTACCCAATGATAGGTGTATTTGCAGAGATAGCAACTGCAGATGATTCCTTTTTAGGTGATGCAAATAAGCACAAAGCATATACAATTGGAGCTAGACTTCAATGGAATCTATTTAATGGTGGAATTGATTATAATAAAGTTCAAGAAGCAAAGATTGAACACTTAAAAGTTGAATATAAAGTTCAACTAGCCAAACATGGTATAAAACTCCAAATTGCTAAATTAAGAACAGAGATAGAAACTCAGGATTCTGAGATAGCATCGTTAAAAAAAGAGTTAGATCTAGCAAATGAAATATATAAAAACTATGAGGGGCGCTACAAAGAAAAACTCTCATCTATGAGTGATGTAATCATAAAACAAACTGAACAAATTCAAAAAATACTACAACTACAACAGGCACAAAACAAAAGAAATGAGCGTATATTCGCTTTAGAAAAACTAGCAAATGGAGATAAATAAAAAATGAAAAAACTTTTAATACTTTTAGTACTCGGAGTTACGCTAATAGCTGAGACACTTACACTTTCTGGTAGTGTTATTTCTGATAATCAAAAGATGATTACAAGTCGTTTTATGGGCTTTGTTACTGATGTAAAAGTTTCAGAAGGTAATGAGGTTAAAGCAGGTGATTTACTTTATACTATTGATTCAAGAGAGATAGATTCAGCAAAAGTACAAGCAGAATTAAGTCTACAGATGTATCAAAATCAAGCTAATAATATAAATTTAAATCTAATTCGTCATAAAAGACTATTTGAGCAAGATATGGTTGCAAAATACAAAGTAGAAGAGTTAGAACTAGCCAATAAAAATATGCAAGATATGATTATAATGGCTAAAGCTAGACTTGAAGAAGTTAAAAATCAATACAGGTATTTAAACATCATAGCACCAAATGACGGTGTAGTTGTATCTAAAAACATTAAAGTTGGAGAGATGGCAATGCCAGGGATGCCTGCTATAGTTTTATCAGATTTATCAAATTTAAAAATAGCTGCTGAAATTTCTGAAGACAATCTAAGTCGTATTAAACATGGAACAAAAGTAATTGTAAAAATTCCTTCTTTAAAGCTAAAATCAATTGGAAAAGTGAGTGCAATTATCCCTAATTCAAACCCAATGACACATAGTTTTAAAATAAAAATATCATTTAAAAATAATAGTAAATCTATATATCCCGGTATGTATGCAACTATTGATATACCTTAAAGGCTAAATAATGATCAAAGAAAATAATTATCAACCTAAAGATTATGCAGGAAAATTAGCAAAAGGATTTTTGAGAAATCCACTAACTATTGTACTTGGTCTGTTTTTACTTTCTATTGGATATTTAGCTTTAGTGATTATGCCTAGAGAAGAAAATCCTCAGATGGTAGTAAGCGGCTCAACTGTTATAGTAGCACTTCCAGGTGCTAGTGCAGAGGAAGTTCAAAAGGTGATAGTAAACCCGCTAGAGCGTAAGCTAAAAGAAGTTAAAGGCGTTGAACACATATATGGTACAGCAATGGACAATGTTGGAATTGTTAATGCAGCTTTTTTCATTGGCGAACCTAAAGAAGACTCAAATCTAAAAATATATGACAAAATAATGCAAAACTCAGATATATTTCCTCATGGGGCTATGGATCCGATCATAAAACCACTTGATATTGATGTAGATATTCCAATAGTAAGTGTTGCTTTTTTCTCAAATGGTGGGGAGTTGTCAAAAACAGAACTTTATAATAGTGTTAAAAAGATTCAACACCACATAAACGGATTGCCTAATGTAGCTGTTACAGAATTAAAAGGTGGAAATAAAACTCAATTTAATATAGAAGTTGATTTAAATAAGCTCTCTGGTTACAACTTATCGATGGGACAAATTATTCAAGCAGTTCAAGCACTTTCATATAGTGTTCCAGCAATCAAAAATCGTACAAAAGACAACCAAATCATCATGTTTGGAGTTAAAAACGCTATTGAGAGTTCTAAAGATATTGCAAATATAATCGTTGCTCAATATAATGGTTCACCAATCTACTTAAACCAAGTTGCAAAAGTTGAACAAAGTTACGACATACAAAATTTTAAATCAGCTTCAATTAGTGTACGTGATGAAGATGGTAAATTTACACCTCTTAGAGATCAAGTTACATTAACTGTATCAAAACTTCAAGGTACAAATGCAGTTGTAATTGCTAATACAGTTAAGGATGAATTAGAAACTTATAGAGAAGTTTTAAATAAAAATGGAATAAATTATGTAATTACAAGAAATGATGGACAAAGGGCAAACGAGGCTGTTAATGAACTTGTTTACCACCTTGTTTTATCAATTGTAATTATTGCTATCTTACTTGCTCTTGTTCTTGGATGGCGGGAATCACTAATTGTTACATTTACTGTTCCAGCCATTTTAGCTATTACGCTTGCAGTTGCTTATCTGACTGACCAGACCATTAATCGTATTACACTTTTTGCTTTTTTGCTCTCGCTTGGTCTTTTAGTTGATGCTGCAATTATTGTGATTGAAAACATCCATAGACACTTTCATTCTATCCAAAGCAATGATGAAAGTGTTGATGATTTGATGATTAAAGCAACTGATGAGATTGGACCACCTACAAATATAGCTACACTAGCCATTATCATGACTATGATACCTATGGCTTTTGTTGGACAGATGATGGGTCAGTTTATGAAACCAATCCCTGCAAATGTTCCTGTATCACTTATCGCTTCACTGTTTGTTGCATATATTTTTACACCTTATTTAGCTGTTAGAATGTTAAAAAAACCAAAACACAATAAGGAAGGGAGTAAGTAATGTTTAAAAAATTTGAAAAAATAATACATAAAAATATTCAAAATCAAAGTCGAAGAAGAATTATACTTATTGGTACCCTTATAGCTTTTATTTTATCAGTATTGATGATTGCTCCATCAAAAATGGTTTTGGCAAAAATGTTACCTGGTAAAGACAACGATACATTTAACATATATGTGACTCTTGCAGAGGGAAGTTCAATTGAGCAAACAAATATAGTAACCAATTGTGTCGTTAATGAGATACAAAAAGAAAAAAACTTAATTGATACTGAGGTATTTTTAGGTATGGGAGCTCCACTTGATTTTGCAGGACTTATAAAAGGAAGTCACTTTAAAAATAGCGAAAATGTAGCTGAAATAGTTTTAAATATCACACCAAAACATCATAGAGATGAGCCTTCATATATAATGGTTCAAAGACTTCGTCCAGTGATTCAATCTAGTTGTGAAAAACTTTATCCAAATACAAATATATCTTTTGTTGAACCACCAGCTGGTCCTCCTGTTCTTGCTGCAATTGTTGCTGAAGTGTATGGAGATAATGCAGAAGGAATAAGGGTTTTAGCTCAAAAAGTAGAGAATGTATTTAAAAATACAGATGGCTTAGTTGATATAGATATTATGCAAGATGAGATATACGATACCTATGAGATTATCGTTAATTCAGACAAAGTTTCTCGCTCAGGGGTAAATATAAAACAATTAAATGATGTACTTTACCTAGCATTTGAGGGTATGCAAATAGCTGTTAAAAATTCAGATCTCTATAATGATCAATTACCAATCTATCTTTCATTATCAAAAGAATCAAAAAAATTTACATCTAAAGATATCACATCTATAAAGATAAAATTATCATCTTTAAAGCTAATGAATAAAATGGGAATGATGACACCAATTACAGAACTTGTAACTATTGTGCCAAAAAAATCAAATCCTTTAATTATGAATAAAAATTTACATCAAATGACAAATGTAATGGCTGAAACTGACATGGTATCTCAAGTCTATCCACTTATGGAAGCTAGAAATACAATACTTGACACATTTAAAGATAGTTATGAGATAGAAAAAATTGGTATGTTTAATCTTCAATTAACTGATAAAAAAACTAACGAAATTTATAAAATAATTTGGGATGGGGAGATGGAGGTTACTCTTGATACTTTTGTTGAACTTGGAGCAGCATTTATCGCAGCACTGGTTCTTATCTTTTTACTAATGGTAATTTATTATAAAAGTTATACTCTAAGTGGTATCATACTTTTAAGCTCATTCCTATCAATTATTGGTGTTATTGTTGGTCATTGGATAATGGATATGTTTACAACCGATACATTCTTTTTAACTGCAACATCTTTGATTGGATTTATTGCCCTTATTGGAATTAGTTCTCGTAACTCTTTATTACTCATAGATTTTACACGCTCACTTATGAAAGATAAAGGGATGCATAAGGTTGATGCTATCGCTTATGCAACCGCAACTAGAGCAAAACCTATTTTTTTAACAGCAGCAGCTATCATTTTAGCTTCCACACTTCTTGCAGGAGATGCTGTATTTGGTGGTCTTGGAGTTTCACTTATATTTGGAACTATTGCAGCGGTTGTAGCATCATTAGTAATAGTCCCTGTTTTACTTTTTCAATCAGATTTGGAAAAACATTTTAATTTTATCGAGAAAAAATCTACATCGATTTATGAACCATAACAATTTATTCTCACATCTAAAAAATGTGAGATATTTTTATTGTATTTACTACACAATTAGCTATTAGATTCTGGATGCCTGTAGGAAATACCCTTTAATGCAGTCCAGAATGACGGAGTCAGCGTCACCCTAAACTTGATTTAGGGTCTTTTATAATTAATCAGAGAGTTCAATTAGAGGTTTAATTTAGTACTACTTACAATTATCAGCTAAAATTCCAGATTTTATAGCCTTGTATACCTCATCGCCTTTAAATTTTTTAACTATTTCAAGAGCGAAACACAAAGCAGTACCAATTCCACGAGATGTCATAATATTTTCATCTTCTACTACCATTTTTTCACTACCCAGATATCCATCTCTTTGGATTTGATCTTCAACAGAGGGGTAACAAGTGTACTTACTTTTTAAAACTCCTGCTTTATTTAGAGCAAATGGAGCAGCACATATTGCGCCTATAGGTTTAGACTTAGAATCCATATCTTTTAAAATATTTTGAACTCCTTCATCATCTGCTAAAGCATAAGTACCATCCCAACCACCAGGTAATACTATCATATCCAAAGTATCAGTAGCTACATCTTTTAACTCAATATTAGTTTTTATACTTATACCATTTGCGCCCTCTACCAATGAATTTTCATCAAGCGAAGCGACTATCACTTCTATCTCAGCACGCCTCAACACATCTATGATACTAACAGCCTCTATCTCCTCAAAGCCTTTTGCTAATGGAACTAAAATTTTAGCCATTTTTCATCCTTTTATTTGGAATATTTTTTACTTAAAACATTGTATCAAAAACAAATTTACTTTTCTAGTTTTATAATACCCCCAAGAAAAACAACAACATAATAGTTACAAAAACTTTTTAAATAAAAGGTAATATATACAAAACTTAAACAAAAAACAGTTAGAATAATCATATAAAATAAAAGGAGCTTTTATGTCACATCATAAAAACCATGAAAAACTTGCCAAAATCAAAGAATCAATCAATAATACTGATCAACTTAGCGATTCACAAAAAAGTGATAGTGTCAAACGCATCGAAGAGTGGGCATTAGAAGATAAAGCTTTTGGAACATTACAAGAAGAGCTAATTAAAATCAGCGAATTTTTTAAAGAGATTTTTTCAGAACTTGGGTTGAAGTAGTTTTTAGTAAATCTTATCACTTATGCTTGAACAACCAGGAAATAAAGCTATTATATAATCATTGATGATTATTTAGCTTGAAATATTTTACTTTAAATCACTAAAAGTATACTATGCTATAATTCAATTAATATTAGATAGGATATAAACAAATATGGATTTTACTCTAGATGCTACTTCTAAAAATGCCCGTGCATGTACAATAACAACAGCTCACTCAACAATTAAAACACCAGTTTTTATGCCTGTAGGAACTCTAGGAAGTGTAAAATCTCTTGATATGGATGATATTTTAAATCTTCTTGGTGCTGAAATTATACTTGCAAATACTTATCATACTTATTTAAAACCAGGTGATAAAACTATCGCAAAGATGGGTAAACTTCATGGATTTACAACTTATCCTAAAAGTTTTTTAACTGATAGTGGTGGATTTCAAGCATTTTCACTTAGCGATATCTCAAAACCAAAAGAAAATGGGATAGAGTTTCGCTCACACATAGACGGCTCAAAACATTTTTTTACACCTAAGAAAGTTATAGATATTCAACATAATTTAGGTTCAGATATTATGATGATTTTAGATGATTTAGTTGCACTTCCTGCTACACAAGAACGTATAAAAAAGTCTATTGAGCGTACAACTGCTTGGGCGCAAGAATCGATTGATTATTTTAGAGAAAAACAAAAAGAGGGTGTTGGAGTAAAACAAAATATATTTGCTATAATTCAGGGTGGGACAGACAAAGCTTTTAGAACAAAAAGTGCGACTGAACTTTGTGCTATGGATTATGATGGTTTTGCTATTGGTGGTTTATCAGTGGGCGAGCTAAATAACGAAATGTATGACACAGTAAAGCATACAGTTCAATATATGCCTAAAGATAAACCACGCTACTTGATGGGTGTTGGAACACCTGAAGATTTGATAGAAAACATTGAACGTGGAATAGATATGTTTGACTGTGTAATGCCAACTCGTAATGCTAGAAATGGAACTCTCTTTACCTCTTATGGACGCATAAATATTAAAGGTGCAAAATTTAAAGAGGACCAATTACCGATAGATGAAGAGTGTCAATGCTTAACTTGTAAAAGATATACACGTGCTTATTTAAATCATCTCTTTCGTGCTAAAGAGTTAACCTATTTTAGGTTAGCAACAATACATAACCTTCATTATTATCTTAATCTTATGAAAGAAGTTAGGGTTGCTATACTTGAAGATAGATTTGCTGAATTTAAAAAAAAGTTTTATTCAAAAAGATAAAAGTAATTAATTTGATATTTTTGCTATAATGCCGTAATAAAATAAAACAAATGTATAGGAATATTAATATATGAGACAAAAAAGATTATTTAATGTAGGTGTCAATCTAGTTAGATTTGCATGGGTAGTAGAGATAATTGCTGTATCAATCGGCTTGATGATATCTATAATAGTATCTTATTCTGTTTTTACTGAAATTAATAAATTTGATCGTGAGCTAACATTTGGTGATTATGCTTCTATCATAGTTTCTGGGTTGCCTTTTTTACTTGTTGCAGTAGTTGAAGCGACAAAAATTCCTATTGCTACTGCTATGATGTACGCAAAACATACTTCTTGGAGAATATTACTTTTCTTAGGTACATTGCTGCTTATTAGTATTACTTTTGAGACTATGCTAAATGGATTTGAACGTAATTTTGCAAACTTAACTTTTGCAATAGATGAGAGAAAAAATGAATCTCTTCTTCTTCAACAAAGTATAGATACTCTTGAAGAACAAAAAAAGAAAATTAATACGATAAAAATAGAAAAAGTTGAAAATTCTTATGCAAATAAAATTGCTAATGCTAATAAAAATTTTAATGAACAGGTTCAACGCCAAAACGAACATATAAATGAACAACTTAATAGCATGGATAATAACTTTAAAGAAAAAATAGATACTGAACTAGTTGGATTATATGAAAAAGAGAGTAAAATTTATGAAGCATGGGATAAAGAGCGTGAGAGTATGCAAAGCCGTCTAAGAACTTTACTTAATCAAAATGTATCTGGGGCGAATAAAGATAAAGAAAAATTAGAGATTGAAGTTGCTGAACTAAAAAAAGAGATGAAAATAAAACTAGCTGATTCTACTTTCTTAACAAGGGCTGCAACTGAAAAAAAATACAGAGAATTAATTGATAAAAAAGAGAAACGCTTATATGCAGTATCTGATTATTCCACTGGAACAAAAGCACTAGATCAACAAACTGCTACTGAAACTCAACTTCAAGAGCAACTCGCTAAAATTGGAAAAACTTATCAAAAAAGAATTGATGCTATCCACTCACGCATGGATTACTTAAATGCTCAACTAAAAAAACAGCAAGAAACAAATGAATTTTTACAAACTAAATATAGAAAAGAACTAGAAAATTTTACAAAAGATGCTGCAAAAAATAAATCTTTACTGATAAAAAGAGCAGTTAATGAAAAATCAACTCTTTACAATAAATACAGCAATAATCAACTAAAAATTAAAGATTATGATGCTAAAATATTTGACCTTAAAAGGAAGCAGACTGATTTAAATTATGAGATGAATAAACTTGTAAATCAAAATCAAGTTTACAGAATTGCGGCATATGTTAGTTCTAAAAGAAACGGTATGGATGTTCCCCATGAAATTGTTGGTTTAGTTGCACTTCTATGGTTTGGTTCATTAGCTTTTATTAGTGCTGTCACAGGAGTCTTTTTAGCAATAGCTGGTATGTATATACAAAAATGTTACGATCCTGATTTACAAAATAATTGATGAGTGGAGTATTTTTAACTGATCTAGACCACACATTTTTAAAAAATGATTTAACTATAAGTGATTTCTCAAAAGATGTGTGGAACAAGATGGCTTTAAGCCATCCAATGAGTGTTGCAACAGCAAGAGCTCACAAAAAAACAAAACAATTCTTACAAAACCTAAATATAAATGCCCCAATGGTTTTACTTGATGGCTCACTAATAGTAGCAGATAATAAAATCATAGATAAAAAAACACTAAATAAAGAGATAACTAGTGAGATAATCAATCTTGGACTTAAACACTCTCTTAAACCTTTTATTTTAGCCCAAAAAGGGGAAAAACTTAATGAAGTTTTTTTATATCCAAAAGATGGAAATGAGTATCAACGCAGATTATTAGGTCGTTATATAAATGATGAGCATTTAATATTAGTTGATAATACATATGCCATGGATGAAAATTTTAAAATCTCTTATATGGCAGATGAAGAGATATTAACCATATTTCAAAAAAAGCTTCAAAGTATTTTTGGAGATAATATAAAGTGTATTTTAGCACCAGAAGCTTATATGGGCTGTTTTTACCTTACAGTATTAAACCCACATGCTGATAAATCAAGTGGACTTCAAATTGTAAATGATTACTTAAAGTTAGATTTTAAAGACTATACAGTTTTTGGAGATAATTTTAATGATTTAGGGATGTTTGAATTAGCTGGAACCTCTGTTGCAGTTGCTAATGCACAAACAAAAGTAAAAGAGCTTGCAAATATAATCTTGCCACACACAAATGATGAAGATGCTGTCGCTAAGTACTTAAATAATCTCTAAGCGTCATCTATCTCTTTTAGCCTTTGAGGCGTGCCAATATCTCTCCAAATACCATTATACAGTTCTAAAGATATATTATTTAACTCTATATTTTCTCTTAATATTGGAGCTAAAGGCTTACTCCCATAAGTTAAAGAATTAAAAAGTTTTGAGCTGTAATAACCTATACCGCTAAATGTATATTTTTCATCGTTAAAGTAAAAATCTCCATCTTGATTATGGTCTGGATTTTGCACTAAAATAAGATGTGCTAACTTATCTTTTAAATCAAAGTTGTTATCAAATTCATAATCACACCAAACATCTCCATTTACTACTAAAAATTTTTCACCTAGATGCGGTAATGCTTTTATAATTCCACCAGCACTCTCTAAGGCACCCTCTTCTTGTTCATCTGAGTATATTATATCTATACCCCATCTTTTTCCATTACCAAGAGCTTGTGGTATTTTATAGCCTAAATGAGCTATATTTATAACTATTGTTTTAAATCCATTCCTTACTAGTTTTTCTATTATGTAAATAATAAGAGGCTTGTTTTTAACTTCTAAAAGTGGCTTTGGTAAAGTATCTGTAAGTGGACGCATCCGCTCCCCTCGCCCAGCTGCTAAAATCATTGCTATCATTTTAACTCAACTTTAGATAATAATTTAAATAATTCTTTAGTCTCATCATACTTTTTAGATGTCTCTAAAATATATTTTAATGTCAAAGGTAAATCTTTTAAATATCCATCTTTATCATCACGAAGATAGAGTCTTGCAAATATTCCAAGCACTTTTATATGTCGTTGGAGTCCCATAAAATCGAACCATCTTATAAATTCTTCATCGCTTACATCTAAACCTTTTAAATCACGAAAATAAAGCGCTAATTCTTCCATCTCTTTTGGTTCGTAGCGGATATATAAATCTTTTAAAAGCGATACCAAATCATAAGTGATAGCCCCATTCATAGCATCTTGATAATCTATAATTCCAAGAGTATTGACATCTGGATTCATAATGTTTCTTGAGTGAAAATCACGATGAACAAAGTAGTTTTGTGGTTGTTTTAGCACCTCTTTTGAGATATTACTTAGTGTATCTTTTATCATGTTTTTTTGTTTATCTTCAAGTTTTATATCTAAGTATTTTTCTAAAAACCACTCCTCCATTAGATTCATCTCTAATTTTAAAAACTCATCATCATATATAGGTAAATTATTTATATCTGCCTCTTGCATTTTTACTATCTCGTTAATTGCCATTTTATACAAGTCTTTGAAATTATTTTCATCTAATTTTGTAAGTAAATCACTAGAGCCAAAATCTTGCAAAACTAAATAACCTTTTTCTAAATCTTTAAAATATATTTGAGGTACATCTACACCAACAGCTAAAAGCCTAAAAGTAATATCTACAAATGGTTTAAGAGAATCTAACTCTAAGGATGAATCCATAAGAATTAAACTCTCATTCTCTTTTTTTAATCTAAAATATCTTCTAAAACTTGCATCTGCTGAAGCTATCTCTATTTCATAATCATCATATGGTGTATCTTTTAAAAACTCCCTAACTTTTTGCATATATAGCCCCTAAAACTCCATTTTCTCT
>WFPU01000222.1 GCA_015487435.1 Sulfurimonas sp. | reverse complement strand
CATTAATACTATAATCTACATCAAAATCTTCAAGTTCATCAAGTGGAATAACTTCTATTTTTTTTGCTTCAAAATCACTTATAAAAAGAAAAGGTTTTCTCTTTTTACCAAGAGAATTAAGTAGTTCAAAAGATTTATCTTTCTTTAGAAAACTCATAAGTTATGAAATTATCAATTTTTTTAAAACTGCCATCCTTATAGATACGCCATTACTAACTTGCTCTAGCACCTTACATCTTTTATCAGCTAATAGTGCATCACTTATATCTATGTTTCTATGAACAGGTCCAGGATGAAGTAACACAATCTCTTTAGAACCAATCAAATCTTCTGTTATACAAAAATCACTCGCATAATCTTTTAAAGATGCGTAACTTTGTGATGAATGCCTCTCTGTTTGAGTACGTAAGCTCATTATTGCATCCACCTCATCTATTATCTCTTTTAAGAAATGAGTTGAGCGAAGTGATGTCTTTGGTAAAAAATGTGGTGGAGCTACAAGTATCACTTCCATCCCAAAACGAGTTAAAAGTTCTATATTTGAATTTGCTACACGTGAGTTTTTAATATCACCAACAATAGCGATTTTTTTACCCTCTAGTGAGACAAAGTGCTTTTTTAGAGTGTATAGATCGAGAAATGCTTGTGTCGGGTGAGCGTGAGCACCATCCCCTGCGTTTATTATAGAAGCTTTTGTATGGTTCGATAAAATTTTAGAGACACCTGAATTTTGATGCCGTACAATAATAGCATGTGGACCCATTGCATCAAGATTCATTGCAGTATCAACAAGAGTTTCCCCTTTTTTTGTTGAACTTGAAGTAACATCAAGATGAACCATAGTAGCTCCAAGACGTTTAGCAGCAATCTCAAAAGAACTTTTTGTTCGAGTTGAATTTTCAAAAAATAGTGTAATTATTAACTTATTTTGTAAATAATCATAAAACCCACCATCACTAAATTTTTCAGCATCAAGTAAAAGCTGTTCTATCTCTTGTTTTGTGAAATCATCAGTTCTTGTTAAATGTTGCATACAACCCTAACTATTTTTATTTTATAGATTATACAATACATCACAAATTTTGTCTATATCCTGAGTAACTTTCATAATTTCAAAACCACTATTTTTAAAATATGGTTCACTAATTTTTGCAAAACCACTATCTTTTTCTCGACAATTAAACGCTATAGCATTAGGTATTGAGAGGTCATCTAATGCTTTTTTTGAAAGTAATGTATCATTTATACAGCCTAATGAACAGTGTGTTACTAGTAATGCACTAGCTTTAAAATGTTTTATCAAATCAATTATCATAGTGTTTTCATCTATCGGTACAAGAAGCCCACCTGCCCCTTCAATCAAAAGAACATCACATAATTTTTCAAACTCTTTCACTTTATTTTCTATTTTTTTCAAATCTACTAAAGTATTATTTCCTGCAACATATGGTGCTGCTGGGAGTTCATAAGTGATTGGCACAATAGATTCAATATTTAAAAATTCTTTATTTAATTTTTTTACGCAATTTAACAATTCATCCCCATCAGGACAATAACCATCTATTACACCAGTCTCAATAGGCTTAATAACTCCAACACGTATATCACGAGATGCAAACTCTTTTAGAAGCAATTTTGTTGTGTAAGTTTTACCTATATCTGTATTTGTAGCTGTTATAAAAATTCTTTTACCCATATTTATCTCTACTTTGTTATAATAAACTATTATTAAAAGGTCTATTAAATGAATAATTTTGAAGAGTATTGTACCAAATTTGTACAATCAGTTGGAAATAAAGAGGGATCTGTAAGTCCAGTCGTTACAAATTCGGCAGCTTTTGCTTATGGAACATCTGAAATTGGTGAGGGAATATTTGATGGAAGTGTAAAAAAACCACTATATTCTCGTATGGGGAACCCTACTACATCTCGTCTTGAGAGTATTTTGGCTGAGATGGATGGTGGGGTTGGTGCTATTGCTACAAGTTCTGGAATGGGTGCTACAACTTTAGCTACAATGTCATTACTTCAAAGTAATGATGAGATAATAAGTATTGGCGGATTGTTTGGCGGTACTTACGCATATTTTAATGAAACATTATCTAGATTTGGGATTAAAACACATTTTTTTGATGTAGATGAATTTAATGAGATAGAAAATTCAATAAACGAAAAAACAAAAATTATCTTTTTAGAGAGTGTTGGGAATCCAAATATGAGACTTCCAGATATTAAAAGAATTGCTTCTATTGCAAATAAAACTGGTGTTATTTTAATGATTGACAATACAATTACACCACTAAGCATAAAACCTATAGAGCTTGGTGCTGACATTGTAGTGTACTCAACTACAAAAATAATTGCCGGAAATGCTTCAGCTCTTGGTGGTTGTGCTATTTTTCGTGCAATAAACGACGGCGAAGATAAACTAAAATCTCCAAGATATGCGTTTTTAAATAAGTTTATCAAAAAAATGGGAAAAATGGCACTAGTTGCAAATGGGAAAAAAAGAGCATTAAGAGATTTTGGGATGAGTGCTGGTGCAAATGCTTCTTATCAAACACTATTAGGGCTTGAAACACTTCCACTTAGAATGGATAGAATAATAAAAAGTGTTGAAATTGTAGCCAAAGAGTTGGATAGAGTTGGTTTAAACATAAACCACCCATGTTTACCTAATCATCCACATCACAATAGATACAAAAGTGATTTTTCAAATGGATGTGGTACATTATTAACTATCGACATGGGTACAAAGGAAGCTGCTTTTAAATTTTTAAATAACTCTAAAATGGCATTTATTACAGCCAATATAGGAGACAGTAGAACTCTAGCTCTACACATGGCATCAACTATATATAATGATTTTGATAAAGAACAAATGAAATTTCTTGGCATTACAGATGGCTTAATTCGAGTATCTATAGGGTTAGAAAACCCTATAGATATCATAGAAGATTTTATTCAAGCACGAGGTTAATAATGGGGACAAATATAGAGCATGACTTAGCATTAGATATTCAAGTAAAGTATCCTAAAAAATATAAAGTACTTATTTTAAATGATGATTATACTTCTATGGATTTTGTGATTGATATTTTAATCACTGTCTTTCATAAATCATATAAAGAAGCAGAAAATATCATGTTAGATGTCCATAAAAAAGAAAAAGGAATTTGTGGGGTTTATACTCACGAAATTGCAGAAACAAAAGTTTTAATTGTTCATAAAAAAGCTAAAGACAGCGGCTTTCCACTTCAATGTATATTGGAAGAGGAGTAATTTATGATTAGTTCAAATTTAAATACAGTTATCCAAAACTCAATAATGTTTGCAAAAGAATTAAGACATGAATACTTAACTATTGAGCATCTATTTTATGAAATTTTGGCCTCTGATGAAGGTATGTATATTATTTTAGCCTGTGGTGGTGATGTTGAGAAGATGCGTTTAACACTAAAAAAATATATAACTACAAATATTGACCCATTACCAAACAACATAAATATTGAGCCTTATGAGAGTGCTGCTCTATCAAGGGTGGTAGATTCGATGATTAAACATATCCAAAGTGCTGGACAAGAGAGTGCAGATATTGGAGATTTAATAGCTGCTTTATATGATGAAAAAAATACATTTACTCATGTATTATTAGATGAATATCATATTTCAAAACTTGATATTTTAGAAATTATCTCACATTCAAATATAAAAGAAAAAACCGATGAAAAAGAAACTTTTTTAGAAAAATATTCTATAAATCTTTTAAAAAAGGCTAAAGAGGGAAAGATAGACCCAGTTATTGGAAGAGATAACGAAATAGATAGAGTAGTTCAGGTATTGTGTAGAAGAAAAAAGAACAACCCTATTTTAGTTGGTGAAGCTGGTGTTGGTAAAACTGCAATAGCAGAAGGGTTAGCCTTAAACATAGTTGCAAAAAAAGTTCCAAAAATATTAAAAGATGCTGATTTGTATGCCCTTGATTTAAGTGCCCTACTAGCTGGTACAAAATACAGAGGTGACTTTGAAAAGCGATTAAAAGGTGTTATGGATGAATTAAAATCAAATCCAAATGCTATCCTTTTTATTGATGAAATACATACACTTATAGGAGCTGGTTCTACAACTGGCACAATGGATGCCGCAAACCAATTAAAACCAGCTCTAGCAAGTGGAGAACTAAGATGTATGGGTGCTACCACATTTGCAGAATACAGAAATGGTTTTGAGAAAGACAAAGCGTTAAGTAGACGATTTTCTAAAATAGATATAAACGAGCCATCTATTAAAACAAGCATAAAAATTCTCAAAGGTTTAAAAGATAAATATGAAAAACATCATAATATAAAATATACAAATAAAGCAATAATTACAGCAGTAGAGCTATCTAAACGATATATTACAGATAGATTCTTACCAGATATTGCAATTGATATTATAGATGAAACAGCTGCTTCTTTTCATCTAAAAAAGAGCCCTAAATTAAAAGTAAACTCTAAAGATATTGAAAATACAATCTCTAAAATAATAGGCATTAGCGGATCTAAAATTGATAAAGATGAAACTACATCTTTAGTTAACTTAGATAATGATTTAAAGCAACTTGTTATTGGTCAAGACAAAGCTGTTTTAGAAGTATCTAAAGCAATAAAAATATCAAAAGCTGGTTTAACACCGTGCGATAAACCAATAGCATCTTTTCTTTTCTCAGGTCCAACAGGTGTTGGTAAAACAGAACTTGCAATTTCACTTAGTAAAACTCTAGGTATAAATTTTGAGAGATTTGATATGAGTGAGTATATGGAAAAATACGCTCTTTCACGTCTTGTTGGAGCACCTCCAGGTTATGTGGGATTTGAGCAAGGTGGGTTACTTACTGAAGCTATAAAAAAACACCCATATACTGTTTTACTACTAGATGAGATAGAAAAAGCACATCCTGATTTAATTAATATTTTATTACAAATAATGGATAGTGCTACATTAACTGATAATAATGGATATAAAGCTGATTTTCAAAATGTTATATTGATTATGACTTCAAACATTGGTGCATCAAATAGAAGTGTAATGGGTTTTAACAAAGACTCATCTCTTTCTCAAAACGAGGAACTAAAATCATTTTTTTCTCCTGAATTTAGAAATAGACTTGACTCTATTATAGAGTTTGAGCAATTGAGTATTGATACAATCAAAGGTATAGTTACTAAGTTTATAAATGAACTAAATATTGACTTAAAAAAGAAAAAAATCATTGTTAACATTTCAGATGCTGCTAAAGATTATATTGCAAAAGAGGGATACTCTCCAGAGATGGGAGCAAGACCATTAAAAAGATTTATTGCTAAAAATATTACAAATAAACTAAGTGATGAAATTTTATTTGGTAGATTAAAAAATGGCGGTAATGTAAATGTTTGTTTTAATAAAAAATTAATATTGAAATTTAAAGAATTATAGTTTCACTATGATTCCACAGTTAAACAAATACTCTTTAGAATTTCCTCATCCAAATGAAGCAAATGAAGATGGAATCTTAGCTTGGGATGGTGATTTAACCCCATCTAGATTAATTCGTGCATATCAAAATGGTATCTTTCCATGGTATTCAAAAGGTGATCCAATAATTTGGTGGTCCCCTAATCCTAGATTAATTATGGAACTAAAAGATTTTAAGCTCTCAAAATCATTAAAAAAAAGTATCAAAAAATTTGATTATAAATTTGACTCATCATTTACAGAAATTATCACAGCATGCAAAGATATCAAAAGGGAAAATCAAGAGGGAAGTTGGATAAATAAAGAGATTATAGAAGCATATGATACACTCCTAGGGATGGGTTATGTTCACTCAATAGGAAGTTATTATAAGAATGAATTAGTTGGTGGTGTCTATGGTGTAGTAGTTGGCAGTGTTTTTTGTGGAGAATCTATGTTTAGCAACAAAAGTGATGCTTCAAAATCAGCTTATGCTGTTTTAATACAACATTTAAAAGAGTGGGGATATGATTTTATAGATTGTCAAATTCCAACTGAACATTTAAAAAGTTTAGGCGCTAAAGAGGTAAGTAGAGAGTATTTTTTAGAAAGATTAAAAAAATCAAATACGGATAGAATTGATAATATATGGAAAATAAATAGTAGTTTAATTGATAATATATTAGGGTGACGATAGTTCCGTCATTCTGGACTTGATCCAGAATCTAATAGCTAATTAATCAGGGAGTTCAATTATATTTATAAACATTGCAAAGCATACATCAAGTACGTGAGTAGTGTTTTTAAGGATAAATTCGAAGTAAAAATGACCAACTAGGCAGCGACCTACATTTCCAATCCTGAAAGGACAAGTATTATC
>WFPU01000221.1 GCA_015487435.1 Sulfurimonas sp. | reverse complement strand
TTGATTTTAGTCCTATTGATAGATATTCTCCTCGTAATGCTTCTAAAAAATTATCTAAAATGTTAAATGACGGTCTTTATAATTCCCGTGCTTATCGTTCTATTTCTAAAGATTTAAGATGTTATTTTCGTGTCATTGAGCCACATAAAGACGGCACTCCACACGTTCATATGTCGCTTTATGTTCCTAAAGATAAATTTGCGGCTATTGTTGAAACTTTAGAGCGTTTATATCCTGATCCACTTGGAGAGATTGAAACAGATATTAGAAAACCAGTTCATTATCTTATGAAATATGTTTTAAAAACATTTGATGATCTAAGAAATGATAAAAATATTACTAATCTTAGTCTTTGGTATCTTTATCACGGTATTTCTCGCTTTTATACTTCTAGAACTTTTATTAATTTAGATATATATCGTAAACTTAATGGTACTTATGAACTAAAAGATTTAAGTGAAAAATATCGTAACGATGAAGTGAGAGTTTATTTTTACAAAGATACAAATAAAATTTGTCTTATTGAAAATGAGTATGGTACGCTTTATAACTCTAAGCCGATAGATACTTTTGAAAAAATAGATATGAGAGATAGAACCGGTGCGGTTATCTTTAATTTTGTTTATGATGGTGTTCGTACTCCTAAGTTATTTAGCTTAAAACAGCGTTTTTTATTTAAAGCTTCATTATCTGATTTTAAACCTGCTCTATTGCTTGATAGTGGTTTTGATAGCATATATAAAGAACCTGCTTGGATTCCGCCTGTTGATGTTATCATTGATGGTGAGCGTCATATTTATGTTGGTATTGATATTAGAGATGATTCTAGTCCTTTTGTTTTTAATTTTGTTTATGATTGTGTTCGTACTCCTAATCCATTTAGCTTAAGACAGCGTTTTATATATGTATCTTCATTAAAAAAAGTTGTTAAACCTAAAAAGATGCCATACCAGATGACAGATTTTGAGTTATACAATTATTTTAATAATCTTGATATTGATCTAGTAGATGATAAACACTACATGCACACACGTAATCTCTTGATTGATAGAGGTTATCTTGATGAAGATATTTTGCCACTGGATGCAATGGACAAAGTTAATGAGTATTTTGAATTAGAGGGGGCTTTTTAATATGAAAAATAAAAAAACTAATTTTATGAGAGATAGATATTATAGAAGACTTGTTTTAAAGCCTCGTAATCGTTTAGATAGACTTTTACCTTTTGATGTTTCTATTCGTTTAGGTTCGAATTATAGTAAATTTTATACAGATAAATATTATAAGATTAAATTTAAGCGTTTAGGTCGTGAATATGTTTATTATGCTCTTAGAAGAAAGAAATAATGTCATTTAATCACTATTCATCTTTATATCTCGAATTTAAAGAACATGAGTTAAAACCATCAACTTATTATAAGTATCAAAACATAGTATCTGCTCGTATTCTTCCATATTTTAAAGATAGAGAAATTGAAGATATAAAACCATCAGACATAAAGAAGTGGCTCTATGGCATTGATGATGTAGGTGCAAAATCAAAAAAACATTATATAGGTGTTCTTAGTGGCATATTTCAAGAAGCTCTTTATGATGATGTTATCTCCAAAAACCCTGTAAAACAGATCCGTATGCCCAAATATGAAAAGCCTACTATTACACCTTTTACGGCAGATGAAGTCTATACAATTTTAAACCATGCAAAAAATTATAACTATAAGCATTATTTAGCAATTGCATTTTATACGGGTATGCGTTCGGGAGAGATCATAGCACTTAAAAAAACTGACATTGATTTTAAAAATAGATTGATTAGTGTTTCTCGCTCTCGTGGTATCTTTGGAGAGAGTACACCTAAAACCAAATACAGTATAAGACAAATTCCGATCATAGATACTTTGCTTCCATACCTGCAAGATATATGTAATCATCATGACTATGACTATCTTTTCATAAATCAATATAAAAAACCATATAGAGATAATAATGTCTTTACTTATAAGTTTTGGCAGCCATCATTAAAAGAATTAAACATAGAATACAGACGCCCATATAATACACGGCACACATATGCTACAAATATGCTTTATAATCAGCTCGTTAGTCCTGTTCAGTTGGCGCAGCTCTTAGGTCATGCTAATACGCAGATGGTTTATGATGTATATGTTAATTACTTAGATAAACAGTTTAAAGATTTTGACAATTCGATTGTTGTTTATAAGTAAGGGGTAAGTAAGGGATTAACTAGTTTTTAAATATCGCTTTGAAAGTCCGTATTTATGGGAGTTGTGGTGCGCAGAGGGGGAGTTGAACCCCCACACCCGAAGGCACAACGACCTCAACGTTGCGTGTCTACCATTCCACCACCTGCGCAT
>WFPU01000220.1 GCA_015487435.1 Sulfurimonas sp. | reverse complement strand
TTGTGGATCCGCCTCGTAGCGGTATGGATGAGCTCTCTTGTCGTTTCAGCGCGCAGTATGATACTATTATTTACATATCCTGTAATCCTGAGACACTCTACCGTGATCTAGAGATACTCTCACAGACACATGAAGTTGTCTCTATGGCACTTTTTGATCAGTTTCCCTACACACATCATGTGGAGATGGGTGTCAAACTCATAAGAAAAGGTTTGTAATGAAACGTTACGTTTTCATACTTTTATTTGCTTTCATTTGTAGTTTAGATGCAAGCCAAGAGATACAACGCATAGATTCTATTGTGAATGATATTACTGTTTTGCGACACACATATAAAGAAAAACTTATGGATGCAAAAGAAAAGAATATTATTTTAGAGCAAGAAAATAGAAGTGCGCAAAGAAAAATAAAAAATTTGGAAAACAAAATAAAAGAACTGCAAACTCTTTTAAAAGATAGAGAAAAACAAGTAAAAAAAGAGATAATAGTGAAGGAAAAAATCAAAAAAATAGTACTTCAGAGTGCTTGTAAAGATGAAAATCCTTTTCCAAAGTTAAAACTTAAAAATAGTGTTACCGTGAAAGCACAACAGCATAAAGAGAAGTTACAGCATTTCAAAGCAAGTGCATTTCGTTTAAAAAGGTCTGCAAATATTTATGCAGGCTCCGATACAATGCAGGTACTGCAAAAATGGGATAGACACACATCCTTTACCTCGAATGTCAAAAGTGATAAACGTATCAAAATAACAGGCTATTTTATCCATAAAAAATGGACAAAAGCCACGCGTGATATGTGGGTTAATCTCACTGATGTTGAGCAAAAATAAAGTTCTGATATAATACACGCATGAAAAAAATATTGATAATCAGTGATGGTGCAGTCGGTGAACATTTTATTCAAAGGGTGACTGAGACATATACGAGTGAAAATATTTACTATGTCGTTCAGCTCAAAGAAAAAGAGTTCCCTGATGCTAATCCTGCACGATTTAAGTTCTATGAATTTGATCCTACAAGTCTTTACAAGCTTACCAATCTTCTTAAAATGGAATTTATTCAAGTTATCATTGCGATGGAGAAGCAGATCGATGTTGAAAACACGATAAAGAACATCAGACTTGTAAAAAAGCAGCTGCGCATCATAGTTCTCAATCAATGGAATATGCAAAACGAAGATGCCAATGTGGTCTTGGTCAATGCCAATGAAATCCTTGCATCGAGAATGCTTGATTATCTGCCAAATGTCCCTGTTATCGCACAAAATGTCGGGCTTGGCGAGGGCGAGATCATGGAAGTGCTCGTGCCTTTTGGAAGTTCTTTTGTCTATCGTCATATTGGTGTGATAGAGCAGAAAAATTGGCGCATTGTCGCTATTTATAGAAATCGTCAACTTCTGATGCCCTCACGCAGACGGATGATTCAGCCAAATGACCTCTTACTTCTCGTTGGCGAGCCTGCGGTACTAAAATCTGTGTACCGTGCTATTAAACGTGAACTTGGGCAGTTTCCGGAGCCTTACGGTGCAAATATTCTCCTTTATATCGATATGGACATTGTGCCTCACAGCACAATAAAAGAGTTGGTACGACGCGCTGTCTATGTGCATACAAAATTTAAGCATGATCTTATTATAAAAATAGTCAATCCTTCCAATATCGAACTCCTACAGTATATTAAAGAGTATCGTGATCTGGATATTGTTGTAGATATTGATTATGACAGTATCAGCCACAAAGAGACCTTTTTCAATGATGTAAAATCATATCATGTTGGTCTTGTCATCGTCTCTTCGGAGATGTTTGGGGATTATTACGTCAGACGGGCACTCTATGAAGTGCATGTTCCTGTTCTCAAGCTCTCACAAAGAAGCTTTTCCAATGTAAAAGATGCAGCACTCATCCTCTCAGATAACAGAGATCTAGAAAAGATATCGGCGACGATTTTCGATATCTCAGAGCAGATGAACTTTAATCTTGAGCTCTATAACTATGTGCATGAGCATCAAGAGGAAAAAGAGCAGGTTATAGAGCATTATTATAATCTTTCTACGATTTTTTCTAAGTCAATCAAGGTCATTAAAGAGAATGAAAATCCCATTCGCGCACTCAAGCAAAAAGAGGATTTTATTCAGATCCTTCCTTTTACTGCTAAACTTACAACACGACGCATTTATGCGCTCTTTTCGACCGATAGTGAAAAACTTTACTTCAAACTTGATGATTATCATCAAATTTTTATCCCTGTACAACTCTAATTTAGCCCTTTTTTAACAAAAGTTAAGTATTATAAGAGATATTATAAATTTGGATAAAAAATGCAAGTAAATATTCCTCTTAAACAGGTTGTTGACAACTCTTACGATATTACGATCGATACGATTCCAGCACTTACGTATGATACAAAAGTGGCTATTATTACAAACCCAAAAGTTGCAGGATTACATTTAGCGTATCTTTTAACAAAAATTACGGCAAAAGAGCTCTATATCATAACGGTTCCAGATGGGGAAGGGTATAAGAATCAAGCTTCTATTGACCTTATTTTAGAATCACTTTTTAATCATCGTTTTAATCGAAAGTCTTTACTTATCGCTTTTGGTGGTGGCGTCATAGGCGATATGACAGGCTATGCTTCGAGTATTTATCAGCGTGGTATTGATTTTGTACAGATCCCAACTACACTGCTTTCGCAAGTGGATGCAAGTGTCGGTGGGAAGACAGGTATAAATAACAGCTATGGAAAAAATCTCATCGGTGCTTTTCATCAGCCGCGTGCAGTTTACATTGACCCACATTTCTTAGAGACATTACCTGTAAGAGAGTTTGGTGCGGGTGTGGCAGAAGTTGTGAAAATGGCAGTAACTTTTAATGCAG
>WFPU01000219.1 GCA_015487435.1 Sulfurimonas sp. | reverse complement strand
CAGCTGAACTCATTGAGCAGTTTGGCGAAGAGGGCTTAATAGATATTTTAGATAATGATATAGAGAGACTTTTAGAATTTTCAGGTGTGAAAGAGAAACGACTTAAAAAGATTCAAGACTCATGGAAAAAATTTCGTTCTATGCGAAAACTGGGTGAATTTCTTTCCCCTTATGAAGTAACTCCTGCACTTTTAACTACTATATCAACTGCTATGAAAGATGTAGATGAGCCTTGTACTAAAATCAAAAATAATCCGTACATATTAACTTCTATAAATAGTATTGGATTTAAGCGTGCGGATGAGTTAGCTCTTAAGATGGGTATGAAAGTTGATGATGAAAAGCGTATAAGTTCAGCTATGGATTATGTACTTTTAAATTATTGTGAACAGCAAGGAAACTCTTGTATAGCTAAAGATATACTCTTTGGTGGGTTAAATGAATTGCTTGGATTTGTAGATAAAAATATTTTGTATGAAGCAGCTTTGATTGAGAGAGTAGCAGAATCTAGTATAGTTTTGATGAAAAATAACCGTGTATCACCTTCAAGACTTTATGATGCTGAGAAATTTTTGTATGATAACTTCAAAGCAAGGGCGAAAAAAGATAGTGGTGGATTGACTGGAAATTTGGATGAGTTTTTAAGTTCACATGAGTTAAAACTTGGAGAGCAACAGCGTGAAGCAGTTACTGCTATAAATAATGGTGCATCTATACTTTTTTTAGTTGGTTACGCGGGAACTGGTAAAAGTACAACCTCTAAAGCTATACTTGATTTATTAAATATAAGGTATGAAAATAAAGAGATTATGACATGTGCCTTAAGTGGTATAGCATCTCAACGCATAGCAGATACTACAGGTTATGAGAGTGCGACCATTCAGTCTCTTTTAGTTAAGTTTGAAGATAGAGATCATTTTCCATTTTCAGTTGTATTGATAGATGAAGCTTCTATGATTAACTCCCTACTTTTTGCTCGTTTAGTTCGTAAGATAAGCAATAAAGCGATTTTAATTGTGGTTGGAGACGATGCACAACTGCCTCCAATTGGTGCTGGTAATGTTTTAAGTGATGTTTTAACTTTAGAGTTAGTACCAATTGTTAAACTTACAAAGATTTATAGACAATCTCCAGACCAAGCTATAACACTTATAGCAAATGATATTAGACAGGGGCAAATTCCAGAGTATAAAGCAAAGTATGATGATTTTGAGTTTATTGATATCTCCATACAAAATTATTATTCTTTAAAAAATCAGCTTTCTCAAAGTGAACTTCATGATTTAAGAGAAAATAATGCAACACAAATAGTTACCCAAATAGTTCACAAAGTTGTAGAGTCTATAGAAAAAGCAAGGCTTAGGCTTAAAAACAAAGAGATAAAAGAGTATTTAAATTATTTTCAAGTGATAACACCTATGAAAGGTGGGACGCTAGGTTCTCATAATCTTAATAAAATTTTACAGGAGTATTTTAATCCAAACCCTAAAAAGTGCGTTAAAAAAGGTGGGAACGAATTTCGTCTAATGGATAAAGTGGTTCATACTAAAAATGAAAACATGACTTCATGGAGTGGAGATGGTTTTAAGCTAGGGGAAGATTCAAATCAAAGACGAATATTTAACGGTATGAGTGGGCTACTCTTTAAAATAAATGAGGATGATGAACAGGTGTTCGTTTTTTATCCAAACGAAGATGTAGTGGTGGTTTATGAGTATGAAGAGTTAAAATCTCATCTTATGCTCTCTTATGCCTTAACTATTCATAAAGTTCAAGGTATGGAGTACGATATAGTTGTGATTCCTATGAGTTTTTCACACTTTATAATGCACAATACAAAGTTAGTATATACTGCTGTAACAAGAGCTAAACATAAATGTATTTTAATTGGTGAGAGTGGAGCATTTGAAAGTGCTTGTAAAAAATTTGAGATTACTAGAAGAGATACTGTACTTTTAGAGTTGTAAATATTGGGTATTTAGATGAAAATTATAGATAAAAAACAGACTAAACCATTAGGGCTTCTTGAGCTAATTGCTATTGCATTAGGTGGGATGATAGGTGGTGGAATATTTACGGTATTGGGCATCTCTGTTTCGATGATTGGAGTTTTTACCCCTGTAGCGTTTGTTCTTGGTGGGGTACTTGCTACTTTAGCTGCATATTCATATATAAAACTTGGAGTTTATTATAGAGATGAAGGTGCTACATACTCATTTTTTAAAAAGACTTTTCCCTCATCTAAATTTGCTGCATCTCTTATTGGTTGGTGGGTAATTTTTGGATATATTAGTACTTTAGCCTTATACGCTTATACCTTTTCAGCTTACGCAATAAGTGGTTTTGAGTTTGGAGATAGCGAATGGATTCGTAAAGGAGTTGCAGGGATTATTATCTTAATATTTGTACTCATAAATATCTGGAGTGTAAAGGGTATGGGCAAAATTGAAGATATTATGGTTTACACTAAACTTGTTATATTAGCTATTATCTCATTTGTCCTAATTAATAACTCAAACACAACACTACCAACTCTAATTCAAGAGAGTGGAGATATAAAGATTTTATCCATCTTAATAGTTGCGTCACTTACCTTTGTGGCATTTGAGGGATTTCAGCTTGTTATAAATGCAGTTAATGAGATGGATAATTTTAAAAAAAATATCCCAAGAGCAATTTATAGTGCTATATTTTTAGCAAGTTTTATTTATGTAGTTCTTTCCCTTGGAGCAATATTTGCCATTCCTTTTGAAAATATTATACAAAACAAAGAGTATGCTTTGGCTGCTGGAGCTGATAAAATATTAGGTCATTGGGGGACTGACTTAGTAATACTTGGGGCATTATTGGCAACAAGTAGTGCAATAAGCGGGACTCTTTTTGGAGCATCAAGGCAGATGTCTGTAATAGCAAGTGATGGGTACTTTCCAAAAATTTTAACAATTAGAAAAAATGCAATTCCAATTTATTCTATTATAACCATGGCTACTTTAGCTTTTTGTCTGATTTTAATTGGAGATTTAAAAGTAATTCTAGAGTTTGGCAGCATAACATTTTTAATAGTATCTATGCTTATGGCATATGCAAATTTTAAAATATATAAACTTACTAATTCCTCTTTAATCTTAACAATAATAGCGATGATAGGTTTAGCTATGGGAATAATACTTATCTTATATTATGAGATAACAACTCAAATAGAACAAATATATTTTATTGGTGGATTATATATTTTACTAACTTTTGGAGCTTGGTTATTTTCAAAACTTAATAAGCACTAATATGTTAGTATAGCTATTATGAGCATAAAAAATATATTTAATTTAATTGTAAATAATCATCTTAATGATTCCAATGATAATTTTTTTAAAGAAAAAATCATTACTGCTAATATTGTAATGCTAATAATGGGAACTGTAGTTTTTTCATTTGGTATACTAAGATATGTTCAGGGGAATTATATCCAAGCTACAGTTGATTTTATTTTGGTATTTATTATAGTTTGTAGCTACATAATACTCTATCGTAATCATAACTATTTACGACCTATCTCTCGTATACTTATTTTTTTTGCTGTTTTATCATCTTTATCTTTAATCATATTTAATCCAGATATAGAGACTAGATTTGGTTGGATAGGTATATGTATATACCTAATGTTTTTTCTGCTTGACTTAAAAGAGGGAATTCGATGGGTTATAGCTATGGTTACAATAT
>WFPU01000218.1 GCA_015487435.1 Sulfurimonas sp. | reverse complement strand
ATTTTTTTCATTTATTATTTCCTTTTATTGAAATCATCTATCTACAGTTCAGTGATTTCTTCCTAACTATAGTTAGTTGATGAAAAATTCTAATGAAAATATACTTATGGTTAGTTTAACTATAGGTATACAATGAAAGAGAATACATCCATCACTGATGAAAAAATGCTTCAAATTTATAAAATAATAGGTGATAATGTTAAACGAAAAAGAGAAAAATGTATCTCAAATGCAATTAGCACTTGCCATAGGACACAAGGCTGTTGGCACTATATCCATGGCAGAACTTTGTATTAATAATAAACATTTTAATATTGAACATCTAGTCAAAATTGCTGATGTCTTAGAGGTGGAATTAGCAGATTTTTTTCATGGCATAAACCTCAAATAATCAAATATAAAAAGATAGAAAAGATAGCTAGGTTAATCAGAGTCCCACATATACAAAAAAATTTAACAGTATCCATAAATATGTTATACTTATGATAAAGAAGTGGAGGTAGTTACAGATGCAAGTATCTTTAAATATTCAAGATGATGTTTACCAAAAGATTAAAAGTGCCGGTATTGATATGCAATCAAAGTTCAATGAGTACCTTCTAAATCTCGTAGATAAAAAAGATGATTATCTGGGCTCTAAACAGTATCAGGAAGACAAAGCTTATTTTCAAGAAGCTTTAGAAGAGATTGAGAGTGGAAAAATAAAGCCACTCTCACATACAGAAGTTTGGACTGCAATAGAACAGCATACTAGTAAGTAAGCATGCAAATTATCTATCAACCGAAATTTATAAACTCTTTTAACAATATTTGGGACTATATTGCTCAAGATAGTAAGAGTAGAGCAAATAAATTTAAAAAAGAGATAAAAAAATTAATTGAAGATATTCCTCACATGCCTTATAAATGTAGAAAATCAATATACTTTGATGATGACAACATCAGAGATTTGATTTTTAAAGGATACACTATAGTGTATAAAGTGGATGAACGCAAAGAGCAGATAACTGTAATAGGTATTAAAAAATATAAGGCTGAGTTGTAGGTAGTTGATTTTTTAGGGGTATTTATAGGGGTATATTTTCTACACATACCCATTAAAATACTTAAAATGGGGTAGCTTTTAATCCCTCTACCCCATCCACCACTTCAGTTTTTCCCTAAAACAGGCACTTTCAACAAAATGATTTAATTACTGTCAGTTGATTTTATAGGATTTTTACTGACAATGTCGGTAACACATCACCCTTTAATCCGCGCCAATTCTAAATTGCTGTAAGAATTACGCAATCTTTTTTTTAGTTTTTAGTGCAAAGTTTTGGACTTCGTTTGACACAAAAACCAAGAAATAGAATCCTATGTCCGCTTTAGTACCTTTGTTAACTTATAACCATTTTAATTAAAATTAATATTTGTTTGATATAATTTTAAGCTAATTAAGGAGCAGAAAAATGAGTGATGTTATTTATCAAAATGGTGATGTATTTGTTGATGGAACTAGGTTTAATGTTCAGGGGAAAACTTACCCAATAAATTCTATTGCTTCAGTTCAAGCAGTTAGGCTCAATGATGATGTTATATCTAAAAAAGAAGAGAGAGAAAAAGTGGAAAATCGGGTATTTCTTAGCTCTGCTGGAGCGTTTATTGCATTTCTTGTAGCTGGCTCCTCTCTTCCTAATGGAATTAGGCTTTTTGGCGTTCTTCTATTTATAGGAGCATTATATTGGCTGATAGTAAGTTTGAAAACATCTAAACCTCAAGATGAATATATAGAGAGATATGCCGTTGAAATTGAAACATCTGCAGGTGCAACTAGAACATATACATCAAATTCAAAAGATGAAATTATTCAAATAGTTGAAGCAATTAATACTGCAATAATTAATAGAGGTTAACGGAACTATATCATAGTTAATTTAGTACTTTCATTTAGAAAGTGGTAATTGATATTACGATAAAAAGAATTTCCGAATTTCTAAAAATACTACGATACTAAGCAACTTTTTGATAAACATTTGACATGTGGCATTGATTATATAAAAATCATGTTAATTTAACTTAACACAACATTTTTGATATGCTTTTGCAAGAACTCATAATCTTCATGTGTGTAAAGCATCTCTTTGTCATAAAGAGTCTCTATCTTTTTGTTTTCTAAAAGATATTGTGCCACTTCAATGTAGTTTTGCCATATATTGCCAAATTTTTGTGAAACTTCTTTAGGGGCGTAAAAATAAATACTATAACCTGCTATACTGTTTCCATATACCTTACCATAGTAGATATTTGTATTACCCTGTAAATCACAACGAGTTACAAGATAGATATAAAATTCAATATCTCTAAGGTTGGATAGTGCACCATTTTGCAATAACATAAGTCGTTCAAGATTATACATGTACTTATAGACTTGAAGAGAATCGTTATCTGCGTCTTTACATTTATACTTTAGATAAGAGTACCCTTTAGAATCTTTTGAAGCTACAAACACTTTTGAATCAAGCTTTTCTCTGTACTTCACTTCAACAAACTTGTAATCTATATCAGCTTTTTTCTTGGACTCCTTCCAAATCATAAAATCAGGCAGTCTGGCAATAATATTATTAAAAACTTGTAAAGTAGTATTTTCCACTGCTGGAGTTTGTTGTGTGAGTTTATTTGCCAACTCTTTATCAAACCATTCTTTGCCACTGTTGATAATATTAAAACCGGCTCTTTGGAGATGAAACCTGCAGAGATTTTCTGCTATAAAGCCTTTAATATGTGTTGCCTGAATTGCCATTTTTCTATTCCTAACTTATATACTTTTTAGTTTGTTGTGAAAAATCAACCCTAAATCTTCCTCATAAAGCACCTCTTTTTCAAGAAGCATTTTCGCAAGTTTTTCTATTGTACTCCAGTGTTTTTCAACAAGTGCTTTTGTTGTTTCTTTTCCCTCTTGCAGCCATCTGTCAACCGCTTTATCTATTTTTTCATGAGAGTATCTATCGCTTCCTATACCAGCGATATTTATGTACCCTATCTCTTCATCCATACCACATTGAGCGATTGCTATATATGCATAGCGTGTCGCTTGTTCTAAATCGTTCGATGCACCAGTATCTACCCCTTCTATATTTCCAAACTTTTTGATCTGAGAAATTCTTCCTGCCATCGCTACACATATATTGTTTTTAAAATCTTGTACAGTCATATTATCATAGTTTCCGTCTCTATCATACGACACAAATCCAAGAGCATCGCCTCTTGATGTTACTGTAATCTGCTCTATTTTTTTATGTGGCATTAACAAATGAGAAAGTACTGCATGCCCTGCTTCATGGATTGCCGTTTCCTCCATTATCTTTTCCATAGAAAGGTGTGTAAACCGCTCACCATATTTGATCGTATTTATCTGTTCAATCAAAATCTCTTGCGTGATTGCGTGCAATCCATTGCATATGCAGTATATAGATGCTTCTTTGCCTATCTTCTCCTTTTAATAAATTTACGCAATCTTTTTTATATTCTCAAGCTCTTCTAAATAATACTCTTTCTCCTCTTCATCTGCGTACATATCCAAAAGTATGGTTATCTCTTCTATACTTTTGTTGGCAATATTTACCGTCAAATATAATTGATGAACGGAGTTTCCATCTTCATCATAATCTTTGGAGTGCTCTATCGTAAAATCGCTATATTTCCAATTAGGATTTTTTTCTTTCATGATTTTTGCCACTTGATGAGGGTCATAAGAGATAGACGTATGACATTTAAAGGATATATCCAGCCTCTCTGCAGTGTCATCCATAGAAGCCATCTCCTCTATAGGCTCTATCTGTTCAAGTAACTCTTTGATTTTATTTGCAACATCTTCTTCCTCTTTTTCATTATAATATTTCACTACTTTTTCTTCCATATTTTTTATATTTATGGTTACTACCTTTCCTTCTCTATAGAGTTTTTCGAAATACTGTAGAACCAGTCGTTCGTTTTTATATGCCGGCAGATAATGTTCTAAAACACCTAAAGTGTTTTGGTAGATATACTCTGTTTTTAACTTTTGGGAATGGGTAATAAAAATCGGCAGAGCACTCTGTCTACGGTTGTAATCATCTTTGGAAGTGACAAACTCAAAGCTCTCCAGAGTATTGAGCTCTTGTGCACTCTCTACAAGCTGCTCCTTGGTATTTTTAAAATAATATTTCTGTGTAAGGTTCCCAATGAGAGCATTATACTTTTGTTCAGAGATCTTTTCCATAAGGAGTGCAGAGTTTTGACTTGCCAAAAAGATATCGACTTTGGCTTCTCTTAGGATATCTACAGGAAGTTCATATTCCTTTGAGAGTACCTTCTGTGCTTCATCTATAAAAATAGAAGTCGGTATGTTATTAAAACGTTTTGTTCGTTTTGTCAGTTCATACATAATAACATTATTAAGATTTTCCATAATTGCTTCAGAGATTCCCTGCATATCCAAGACAACTATCTTGCCACTGTTCAGTGCTTCGATGATGTCATAACTGTTCGTGTTGAAGTATTTGTTTTGTGCCAACATACCAAGAGGTCCAGTAAGAGTCGCTAAAATTTGTTGTGAGAGCTTTTCATTGGAATCTCCACCAAATGTACGCAGTGAATGGTTATTCTCTTCAATAATATTTTCAAGAGCTATTAGTTTTCTTATCAATCTCTTATAGTGTGGTTTTTGGGATTTACTCTTGAGCTTCTTGACTGTATATTTTGCCTGCTTGATAAGCAGCTCTTCAATAGACTCTATTAAGGTCTCAAAATTGTTCATGAACTTTACGAACTCTCCATGAGTGGAACAAATTTCCAGCAGTGACTTTATTGTTTTTGTAGTAGGGTATCGAAAAGATGAAATTGATATATACCCTTTCGTTTGAATAAGCTCCCTCTCTCTGTCTACTATTCGTAAAGGTTCATAGATCTCTTCGAGTGCTGTGAGGATCTTGAAAATAGCATGTCCCAAAGATTTGGCAGAGTTAAACCAAAATGCATTCTCAGGAGAGTTTTTAAGAGCATGATTGAAAAAAATTTCAATATCATTCTCCCCCATATGTTGCAGAAAATTGATGCTCTTTCCCCAAGGTTTGCCTATCTCCACCACATCATCAAGCCGCCCGAGTCTTGCCGCAAGAAACTTGACACTGAGGTGCTCTTTACCCTTATAATCATAAAGTAATATTCCATGTCCGAGTTGCATTCTGTTTTGGAGGTTTGGATAGATAAAACCGGTTGTTTTACCGCATCCGGTCTGTCCGAATACGATAGCGTGTGTAAATGTTTCAGGGACAATGATGGATGCAGATGAACTCTTTTGTTGTTTTGTCTGTATGAAACCCATTGCTGCCATTATTGCTCCCTGTTCTATTTATTCGCTTCTTGCATATTGTCCAAAGGTGTCATTGTAACTGTGCCTTTTTTTCTTACGACTTCTCCTGTTTTATACTCATGACCTCTACACTCATGGGTAAAAGATATTCTAAAACCATCACAAAAGTCCTTTTTCGCTTTCGCTTCTACCTGATAGTTGTAGACTTCCGCTTCCTGCCCAAAAATATCCACTTTTTTAGAAAACTCGGTTTTTACAACGATATTGTCGAAATATTTTTCACTGAGATGCACCTTCTTGAGTACCTTCTGCTGCACCTGCTCATCACTGTATGTTTTTCCGCATCCTGTCAAACTCAGCAGTATGCCGGCTCCTATAAAACCTGTAACTGTATGTTTAAGTAACTTTCTCATCTTATGCTCCTGCGTTAGCTAGTTTGGTTTGTACTTTTGTACGTTCGATCTCATCTGCCATTGCTGTAGAGACACATACTTTGTTTACAGGATTAAAGTACGTCGGAATTGATTTAGCAATCACGATAGCAACGGGAATACCAATGATGCTCAATGCCATAGCAATTGCCTGCAATGCCGATATTACACTTAAAACAGCCCCTATTGGAAGCCATAGAATCATAACTATCTTTGAGTATTTGTCCCAACGCGGATCTATTTTTGAAGCTGTATCTTTTTTATTGATCATTTGATGCCCAAACGGTGTTAACAAAAAGCGCCCTAGCTGCATAAGCCCTAAACCAATAGGTGCCGCAATGACTGTCGCTGTCAATAAGAGCCCCATCAAATATACGAAGCCTGCTGTGATAAACCCGAAAAACGGGAAGTGCCATAGAATGTTTCCTAATGTCTTCATCTTGTATCCTTTTAACTTTAAGTTCAAAAAGAAGTATAAGATCACAACGTTTCAGAAACGTTCCAAACATTTTATATTTTTAAGATACAGCCCTGATCTTTTTTTGTCTCTATACTTTGAGTCCCAAGTTTTTCTCTCAGCCGGTGAATAAGTGTTCGCCGTGTCGTCACAGAGACAAGCTTGTCCGGCCACAGTTCGCTCTCTATTGTTGTAAATAACACAAGTTTATTGCTGTTTCGTAAAAGCAGTTCTAAAAGCTGTTTCTCTTTTGGTGTAAGTGAGATACTCTGACCGTTTTTATACAGCTCTGAAGCATTTGCTTTGTATTGGCACTCTTGTGAGAGTGTGATAAGCTCCGGTTTAGCTCTATTACTCAGTGCCAGACTGACAGCGGCATAGAGCGCCTGGCGATCAAAAGGCTTGATCAGGTATCCGCAAGGCGATGATTCTATAGCTTTGTTTATGGTGGCTTTATCATTGTAGGCGGTCAAGAAAATAATGGGAATCTTGTAATCATACTCAATGATATGGGAAGCTTCTATACCATTTATATCGCCGTTTATATTGATATCCATTATAACCAGGTCAGGCATATCCTTCTCTATCTTTTGAAATGCATCTTCGGCATTGTCCACAATCCCTGTCACGCTGTAACACTCTTTTTGTAATGCTGAGGATATTTCAAGTCCTACCAATGCCTCATCTTCAACAATAAGTATCTTTTCAGCCATCTTCTTCCTTTGGAAATGTAATAGTATGTTTGACCCCATTTGCACTGCTGCTCTCTATCTCGCCTTTAAGTTGTATCTCTACCAAAGTGTTGACAAGCAGCATGCCTAAAGAACTCTCTGGAGATTGTAGACTACCGCCTTTTCCATCATCTGCCACAATGAGGGTATAGAGCTTGTCCTGCAAAGTCAGTGTGATGTGTATAGTACCGCCCTTATCTGTAAAAGCATATTTCAAGGCATTGATAAGAAGTTCATTAACGATAAGTCCGACATATACCGCCTGATTCAGACCAAGGCTGTAGTCTGTTTCAAGATGTAGTTTGACGTTGTCATGAATCGCATATGCCTTCTTGAGCTTTTCAAAGAGCCGTGCAAAATAGTGCTTTGTATCAACAAGACCAATGTTGTTATCGGCATAAAGAAGTTCATGAACACTGCTCATCGCCTCGATGCGCTGTTGTGAAAGCTGCATCATCTTTTGCAGTCTTTCATCATCTAAAGAGTCTGCCTGAAGTCGCAAAAGAGAGATGATGATCTGCATATTGTTTTTAACACGATGGTGGAGCTCTTTTAGAAGCAGCTCTTTTAATGAGAGTGCTTCATTGAGCTCTTTGGTCCGTTTTACAACCTCTCTCTCCAAACGGTTCGTCTCCTCTTTTTGGTATGCGAGCAGCTTGGCATTTGCAAGCTCTTTTTTTTCTCTTTCATAGTGAACGCGCGCTGAGAGACCGATGGAAAGAATGAAAACACGCACTCCCAATGCAAGCGGTAAGAGATAAAAACTCTTTGGTGTGATATCTATAAACTCATAATGTCCAAGGATGACAAGCAAAAAAGCGATTAAAATAACCGCCCATGCAGAAATATAATAACGAGACTCCTTGACACCTTGAAAAAGCAACAAAAAAGAGATACGTAAGAGCATAATGATCATAACCATTAGATACAACAGTGTGAAAAAAGCCGAGATGATTCCGTTTGCACTTAAAAGTGTCAATACTAAAAAGCCCAATGGCAGATACTTGAAATAGCGATCAACATCCGGCATTATAGTTTTCAGCTGCAAAAACGAACGGGCAAACCATGGAGAAAACACGAAGAGCCCAAAGAGAGCCCATTGTGCAACAGGTGTTTTATAGAGTTCTAAAAGACTTGGGTAGAAGAAGAGGTATCCGGTATCTATAAATTTGGAGTACAACATGGAAAAGAGTATGGATGAAAGTGTAATCAGTGCATAAAAAAAGTATGCCCTGTCCTTTGTAAAAAAGAATATCATCAAATTATACAGAAGTAAGATACCCATCAAAACATTTAAAAAAAGAAGCTTCATAAAAAGTGTGTTCTTTCCTTCAACGTAAGCATCTTTATCCCACAAAAGCATCTCAAGTTTTAAAGTGGAATAAGGATTTACAACCTTCATATAGTACTCTATTGAACTTTTCGGGGCTATTTTCACCTTAAAAACATAGCCCCCATCTTTCTGAAATTTATTGAGCCTTGCTGCACCTATAATATCAATTGTTCTATGTTTGAAATCATAAAGTTCTGCCTGATAAATACCGTTTCCAACGCACTCTATAATGGAGTATTTAACTTTTTCAGAGGAGTTGTTCAGTGTAAAATGTATCCACAGTGTAGTATTTGTATCTTTTTGAAATGTAAATCTCTTTCGTCTACTTTTTTGAAACAGATCTTCTTTGGACTGAATGGTGTTTTGCGTGAGCTGAGAAGTTTTATCTATATAGTAGGAAACTTTATCCGTCAAGAGAAGAGGCTCGGCAGCATTAAGCATGACAGTAAAAAAGAACAGAAACAGAAGTGATAATTTCATTAACAGCCCACACTCACCTTTCTTTTATCTTATGTTCTTTTATGGTAAAGTATAGCAGAAAACATTTTCACATTGCTTGAAATACAAAGGTTGGCGAGTGACACTGATTTTGCTTCTTCTTTTTTTGGTCAGCAGTTTCGTTGAATTTTCCCAAAGAAGGAAATTTATCCTCTTCTCTGATTATCTCGATGCGTTATTAAAAAATGGACAAGGATATGTTTTCTATTCAAGAGCCGTCATTGTCGGTCTTGTCTTTTTGTTGAATCCGAGTGTTTACTTTTTTATTATCTTGATCGGTTACTGGTGGGATTTTTACCGTAGAATAAAAGAGTTAGCAGAACTACGCAGTATCCCCGGTTTCAATGAAAGACCTATACATTTAAAGGATAAAAAGCTCTTCTTTGACATTGATCTTGGAATTGAGCTGTTTTACGTGGCGGGAATGGTTGTTGCGTATCATTTGTAAACTGCAATAATAGGATTAAACAAAGGAACTTTAAAATAATATTATAGAATTTTAGATAAAATAACTGCCTTATAAAGATTTTCATTTACAAAGTCGCTATGAGAAAAATCAACTGTTGATAAGTGTTTAACTTGTTCAATAGTTCTATATTAAAATTAGAAGGAAGAGTATGTTTGGTAATATTACATTAACAGGTATTGGAATAAATTTAGATATTGCTGCCGCGATAGGAGCGATAGGTGTAATTGGAACATGGTTATATACCAAAAATCAGGATAGAAAAAAGTTGGATGAAGAAACATATAGAAAAAATAGAGAGCTTGTGTGGAAACATTGCTATAAATTGGATGTAATTACCAAAAAATTAATAGATATTAAAGAAGGATATGCGGAACAAGACAAAAAAGTTATAGATGATTTATTCAATAGCTATAGGGAGTTTCAATTTGAAGTTGCATTATTTGCAAATGATAATATTCAGGAGTTGGTTTATAAAACAAATAGACGGATACAACAAGCAAATGCTCAGAAAAGTCTTGAGATGATAGTTTTTGCTTTAGTCATTCTAATTCATAAAGCTTTGGAGAATGTTAGAAGCGCTCAAGTTGCTGAAAATTATGTGAAATCACAATATGGTATAACAATTAATGAAGCAGTAAAAAAGTATGAAGAGTTTTCTAATCATTTTAAGTAGACTATATTTCAATTATTAATATATGATTAGTGCAGCTGATGGCGTTATTGACCAAGAGAAAAAGCCATCTTTGACCAAATCTTGCACAAATAATAATTAGAGGTATTTACAGCCTCTAATTCTCAACCTTACAACAGCAAAATTTATTTTTTCATGCATGTTCCATCAAAGAATAAACTTAATAAGATAAAAATATTAAAAATTGAAACCGATAATAATATGAAGAATGAACATGAAATATTTAACATATTTGAAAGTGTTGACATGTGCATTGGTTATATAAAAGTCATATTATTTATATATTTCGCATGACATCCTCCAAACAACTGTAAATATC
>WFPU01000217.1 GCA_015487435.1 Sulfurimonas sp. | reverse complement strand
CAGCGTCAGATGTGTATAAGAGACAGAATAAATATACATAAATGGATAAAATATGATAAGCAGATATAACAAATCTCTTGATATATACCATGAGTATTTAATCTCTTGAATAAACCCCGCTTTCTTAAATGTAACCATGTAGATTACATGCAGTGTATTTTTTATAACATTCACAATTAACAATGGGACAAACATAAGAATTTTTTGAATAAGGTTGCCATTTAAATCTAAAAAATTTGTTTGACTATTTTTCATATCATGCAAAGCGTTATCTACATCTTTTTTATCTTGTGCACTCTTCTCTAGTTTTTTTTGCTTTCTTTGGGCAGCTTGCTCTTCTTCCTTGCGCTTTGTCTCTTGCTGTTTCTGCTCTTTTTCAATGGTCTCAGATAATTGTTTTTGAAAAAATGAGTTTTCATCTCTCACAATTTTTTCTATTTTAAACTCTGGATCATTTTCATAATAATCTCTTAAATAAGTCACCAAATCATTAAAATTAGTAGAAATGCGACCATCTTCACCAAACAAACCTAAAGAAATTTTATATTTTTCCCCATCAAAAAAAATCTCTACATTTTCATAACCGGGTATGATATTACTTTTATAGTATTTTATAAAACCTATCTTTTTCATCTGTTGGCTACATTTGAAATTTTAAACATTTTTAAAAATCCTTTATATATGATTACTTTACAACAACATAATTTTTTACAATCATGTCATGTAATGCTTTTTTGTCCTTATTAAATAACATCATAAGATTATCCCTGTTATAAACCAGAGCGATGACATCGAGCATATATGCCAAAGAATTTCTGGTTATTTTCTTCATCCCCATGAACAGACAACTCATATGCGTTTCTTTCCCAAAGATTTATTATTTTTTCTTGATAATCTTCTGATAATTCAGATTTGGAATCATCAAGACAGCTACATAGCTTTTGTTGTTGTTCCCCAGACATTTGTGTACTCCATGGTGCGAAGTTAACACATGCACTTTCAAATCTACTTGGTTCTCCACAGCCTTGCATAACAAAACTTCCAAGTAATATACATACTATCGATACATTTGATAATTTAAACATTTAATTCATCCTTTATTAAATTGTGATTACTTCGCAACAACATAGGTTTTTGCGATCATATCATGTAAGGCTTTTTTATCCTTATTGAACAACACCATAAGATAGCCAATACCGAAAATCATTCCTGAAATTAATCTACTTACTGATCTTCCAAGCGCATTTACGAAAGTAAGTTTCTCAAACTTCTCATTAACAACTTTGATTTTCATAACAATTTTTCCGACTGTAGCCTGCATCTTTGAACTTTCCATGAAAGTGAAATAAGCAAGATATAACGATATGCTGAGTAACACAACCATATTTCCTATTGTTTTTGCAAGTTCATGTGTTAAATCATCTCCATCAAACAATGATTTTATCATCAACTTAATCACCATAAAAAGTACAATTGTAAGTAAAGTGGTATCTATTAAATATGCCACTAATCTTTTTCCAAATCCAATTTTTCTTGTATCTTCCATTTTTTTCCTTTATGAGTTTAACTTTTATTTTTTCACACTAGTGAAGAACAACCATTTGTCTCCATTTTTTCCAAGAACAACAAAGCTATACTGTTGTAGAAATTGCATAACCGCAAGATTTGACTCAAAAGTTCTTAAGAAAGATTGTTTTTGAGATTCATATTCTACTTTCTGAATAGGCATATCAAATCCCATTTTCTCTTTAAAACCAAATATGAATCCATTGTCCATAATTGTTAAACGCATAAATAGAACTATAAATAGTACAATGCCCGCCTCAATTACATATTGTTTCATTGAAAACCTTTTTGTTGAAAAATATTCAGAAGTGTATAATAAAAGTTGGTACTAAGTTAGAACTTAACTGTTTTTGAGTAAAATTTGTTAATTCAAATTAAAGAAGTGCTACATTGATTCACACTTTTATACACACATATGACAATCCTGACTCTTTAAAAAAGTACATAGTTACAAATGTTGAGAACATAGATAGTTTGCTGATTCAAGCCTTTTTCAACACAAACATTGAAACAGAGATGCGTCAGGTTTTAGATCTGATTAATGAGCTTTTACCGGATGCACACATTATAGGGACTACAACAGACGGTGCTATTCATAATGATGATGAAGATACACACAAGACAGTCATCTCTTTTACAACATTTGAGAAATCAACACTCAAACACAAGCTTATTCCATTTGAAATAGATAAAGAAGAGAAATCTGCAAAAATCATATGTGACAACATTGTGAGTGAAAATTCAAAACTTCTTATCATATTCGCAGATGGACTGCTTTGTAATATCGGAGGGCTTATTAATGCTATTCATGCAGAGTATCCAAATTTAATTATTGCAGGCGGACTATCTGGTGATAATGCTGAATTTAAAAAGACACTTGTATGTGATAAAGACTCCATACTCCAACAGGCAGTTGTTGCCTTGAGTATTGACTCGGAAGTTTTAAAAGTATATAACGACTTCACTTTAGCATGGCAGCCTGTTGGTGGCAATATGGCAGTTACAAAGTGCAATAAAAATATTATTTATGAGATAAATGCACAAACAGCAGTCAATGTGTATGAAAAGTATCTCAACAAAATTACTCTTCCTAATTATGCTGCTGACAAACAGCCAACAATCGGTATTGATTTTCCATTTATTATCAATAAAGATGGCTTTTATATAGCACGAGCTGGTCTTAATATCAATGATGATGGTTCTATTCATTTTGCAGGAGAGTTCAATGAAGGAGATAAACTAAATTTTAGTTTTACCAATGAAGAGCATATTATTAAAAGCGGTATAGAATTAGGGCAGAGAATAGCAAAAAATCCTGTGCAGACCATATTTGTTTATTCTTGTATGGCTAGGCGAAGGTTTATGGGTAAAGATATACATCATGATCTAAAACCCATCGCAAGTATAGCTCCCACAAGTGGTTTTTATACCTATGGTGAAATCTATTCTGCTCCAAACTCTAAAGAGTTACTCAATCATACTATGACCATCGTAGCACTCTCTGAAGAAGATGAAATATATAGTTATGGAATTGACAAGTTATATCCCGAAGAATCTAAAGATGAGACTTTTAATGCGCTTTTGCACCTTTTAACCAGTATCCAAGAACAAGCCTCAAATAATAAAGCTGAGATTATTTCTCTTAATGATTCACTACAATATAATAGTACAACACGAGAACTATTTCAAGAAGAGAGACTCATAGAGTTGAGTAAATCAGAATCTTTATGCTTTGAGAGTCTGTTTTTAAATTTAGAGAGTAAATATGCGGTCACTGCTGAGTCCATTATTCTCCATGTATGGGGTGAAAATAGCGATAAGTCAATCGACTCTGTAAGAAGTTTAATAAAAAAACTGCGAAAAAAACTTCCCGCAGGTGTTATTAAAAATGTATATGGGGGAATGTATAAGCTGGATGTTTAAACTAATTTTAATGCTCTTGCAGCCTGTAAAGTTTTAAAATTCACCAAATCTTATTCTTTTATAAAAAATATTAGCCTCTATACAACACATCAACCATAAACCCTATGTACGCCATATCCTTAATAAGTTTTTTCTCTTTATTTCGACTATATTCCGTATCTTGAAGTTTTCTAAAATCTATATGAATGTTATGCAGTCTATGTTTTTCTAGACTTCCCCCTATCTCATAATAAATTGATTGATCTAAATCAGGATATCTATTTGAAAGATATTCTCCATACATATTGCGAAATAACACCATATCTTTATCTTGAATATATACTTCTTCATTTCTATAATCTACTTCTTCTAATATCTTGTTAGCAAGAAAGACAAAGTATCTATACTCAAAATCCTTATTTGTGCGAAAAGAAGAGAAACCATGTAATCCATTTTCGATGTAATCATGATTATACATCTTATCTAAGAAATACTCTCCTTCTACTAAATTAGATTGTAGGCTATATGAATTTCTCAAGTATGTCAAATAGATATGTCCCGAACCTTCTGCATATAGCATGGCATTTGCTCTAGCAATTTCATTTCTCGACTCTTGGTTTAAATTTCTTCCTTCTCTCGGTCTCCCTAAAACCACTCTCTCTTGAGATACATCATATCTATCAAAGATATGACTAATTTGGATGCCATTTTCCACAAAAGTCTCTATCATGCTTCTTGTATAATTAAAATCTCTCTCAAAATCCTGCTTGTCAAGTCTGTTCAAAATAAGCATTGTTGGAATTTTTCTATTTGAAACAAACCCAATATATTTCAGTGTCTGAATAGTGGCAACCATACTCTCATAGCCATATTCAAACGGAATGATAATTAACTTTGCTTTCTCAATCAGCTTTTTAGCATAGCGTGTTTCAAAATTTGCACCTATATCAAAGATGCCATGCTTTGGAGTGGCAGTGATTTTCTTCACCTGTGAGAAATGGTATTTATGCTCATTATCAAGCATAAAACTGCTCTTATCTACATAGATTGGTAAGTTAAACAATCTACCTATATTATATGTGAGTAACGTACATCCTACCCCATGCTTTTTATTCATTACTAGAATCATAATATTAAAAATACCTTAAAAATAAATTTTCCCATATTTTACCATATTTTTCATCCCTTAATTAGGGGAAATGAAAGAATGCATTCTCCTCAAACAGCCATAACAAGGGCTTCGAAGCAGGCATTTTTTATTTATTAGAATTTTACCATCAAAACAAAACAAGGAGACACAAAATGAAAACAATCAATGTTCAAGAAGCAATTCTCAAAGATTTACAAAACAGATATCAAAAGTCAGTGCTCAATAAAAAAGAGCTTGCGCATGAGATTGGAATGTCTGTTGGAGCCATAAGTAACTATATTTCAAAAGGCTATGGAATACCATCATTCAAAAAAATTGGTCCTGCAAAGAATGCGCCTGTGGTATTCCCTTTAATTTATGTTGCTAACTATCTATCAGAAGTGATGGAAGTAGCATAGCACCATTTTTAAGAGCATATGGGGTGCTCTTATAGTGGTTCTATACATAGTTCAACAAATATCAAACAAAGGAAGAAAAATGAATACAACAACAAAAATTAATTACAAATCAACACAAGGAGAAAAAATGAATGCAACAAAAAAATTCAACACAAAGGAAAGAAATATGAAAAAATCTATGAAAGTCATGAATAATCCAGACTATAAGGTAGACACTCTTAAATGTGGCACTGGGTTTTCTGCTATTGGTACCTCTGAACAGGCGATTAAAAATGTATCTATCAATCACACAAATGAGTTTATGATAGAGATAGATAGATACGCAAGAGAAACCTTCCTTGCCAACCATAGTGTGAACAATATCTATACAGACATTACAAGCATAGATCCTGCTTCAGTCGCTGATATTGATCTCTTTGTTTTCGGCTCCCCTTGTCAAAGCTATTCGATTCAAGGCAAACGTCTTGGAATGAATGACACTAGAGGCACTTTGATCTACAATGGATTGAGTATTCTCAAGGAAAAGAGTCCCAAATACTTTATCTATGAGAATGTCAAAGGTATGGTAAATCACGACAATGGCAATACCTTTGCTGTGATAAAAGCGGCATTTGAAGAGCTTGACTACAATATTAGCTATCAGGTGCTCAATGCGAAAAACT
>WFPU01000216.1 GCA_015487435.1 Sulfurimonas sp. | reverse complement strand
TGTCATTCACGCAGCTGCGTATAAACATGTACCTTTGGTTGAAGCAAATGTATATGAAGGTATCTACAACAATGTTATGGGAACGAAAAATGTTATAGACACTGCCATTCGCCATCATGTGAAAAAATTTGTAATGATCTCGACAGATAAAGCAGTACGACCTACAAATGTCATGGGAACAACAAAACGCATCTGTGAGCTTTATGCTCAGAATTCGAACGGACAGGGGACGGATATCGTCGCAGTACGGTTCGGCAATGTCCTTGGTTCAAGCGGCAGTGTGATACCGAAGTTTAAAAAGCAGATAGAAGCAGGCGGACCGATAACGGTGACACATCCTGATATCACTCGCTACTTTATGCTCATTCCAGAAGCGTGTGAACTGGTATTGCAGGCCGGAGCTATAGGAAGTGGTGGAGAGATATTTATACTTGATATGGGAGAACCGATCAAAATAGCTGATTTGGCACAAAAAATGATAGAGCTCAGTGGCAGAGATGATGTGAAGATCGAGTTTAGCGGCTTGCGTCCGGGTGAAAAACTCTATGAAGAACTGCTCATCGATGAGAGTGATGCAAAGACGGATTATGAATCGATTACTGTTGCAAAACCGACACAGTATGACTTGGAAAAACTCAATAGTGATATAGATGAATTATTGGCCTGTGAGGATAAACTCCAAAAACTAAGAGAAATAGTACCAGAGTTTAATCATCAGCCAAACTAACTGTAGTATAATAAACTTTAAAATTTTAAAAAACAGGAAAAATATTGATAGATTTGAATGTAGAGAATAGAAAGACACTTATTTATATTGCCATAGCTTTTGCTTTTTCGGTTGCCATGCGACTGATTTGGGTCTATCAGTTTCATGATTTTGCCCCTTTTCATTTTCATGATCAATTAATGATAAACACTAATGACGGCTATATCTGGGCTGAGGGTGCTAGAGATCTGCTCTCAGGAACAAGTAGCAATCCAGGTGCAAAAGAGTACTTTGACAAGTTCCATCAATTCAATGATCTTTCACCTGTTACGTCAGCGGCTTCACAACTTACCGCTTTTTTTGCAAAGATACTGCCTTTTTCATTTGAAAGTGTCATTCTCTTTCTGCCGGTTTTTCTCTCTTCTTTGGTGGTTATCCCTATCATTCTCATCGCAAAAGATTTGAAAAATCTTGAGATGGGTTTTGTTGCTGCGCTTTTAGCTTCAATTGCATGGAGCTATTATAACCGTACGATGGCAGGATATTATGATACTGATATGCTCAATATTGTGCTGCCAATGTTTCTTTTATGGTCAATAATCTGGGCGATAGATACCAATAAAAATATTTATCTGATTATCACAGCGGTAGATATCTTAATCTACAGATGGTGGTATCCTCAGTCCTATTCTTTGGAATTTTCATTTTTTGGACTTATCCTTTTATATACGCTTATATTTGACAGAAAAAACATCTTTAACTATAAACTTTTAGCCATCATGATGTTTGCGATGATGAATACGGATGGATTTATTCGTTTAGGTGCGATACTTGTAGTATTTTACATCTTTCCGCAGAAGAAATTTGACAAATATATCTATTATATCTTAGGTCTTTCAATCGCAGCATTTTTCATAACAGGTGGATTTTCTCCTATTTGGGCACAATTAAAAGGTTATGTCTTTAGAAATAGCGTTAGTGCTGCAGATCAAGGTCTTGGACTTCACTTTTTTACAGTAATGCAGACAGTGCGTGAGGCAGGAAAGATCCCATTTGAAACCTTTGCAAATCGCATCAGCGGGCACCCTGTTACTTTTGTTGTCTCTTTACTTGGATATATCTACCTGCTGTATAAAAAGCCAATCATGCTGTTCTCTCTACCACTCGTAGGGCTTGGCTTTTTAGCCTATGTGGGTGGTCTCCGTTTTACCATCTATGCAGTGCCAATTTTAGCATTCGGTATCGCTTTTTTGATTACCGAACTTTCTGCAAAAATGCCTACAACGAAATTAAAATACCTTAGTATAATAGCATTTACTTTGGCTATCCTCTATCCAAATTACAAACATATAGAAGCTTATAAAGTACCGACTGTATTTAATGCTAATGAAGTAAAAGTTTTGGATGAACTCAAGCATATAGCAGGACGTAATGATTATGTGGTCTCGTGGTGGGATTATGGGTATCCGATTCGTTACTATGCTGATGTGAAAACACTCGCTGACGGAGGAAAGCATAGTGGTAGTGTAAACTTTCCTGTGAGTTTTATGCTCACGCATACACAAGAAGAAGCTGCGAAGATGGCTCGTCTTGATGTAGAATACACAGAAAAAACTTATGATTTTATCAAAATGCACAAAAAAGAGATAGCAGATAAAAATTTGACTATTTTTCCAAATATAGAGCAGATGACAAAAGATTATGGTTTTCATAATACGAACAAGTTTTTAGCAACTTTAAAAGATACCAATATCAGTTTGCCACGCAAAACGAGAGATGTCTATTTTTATTTGCCGTTTAGAATGGTCAATATTTACCCAACTATGACACTTTTTAGTAATATTAATCTTATGAATGGGCATCAAGGCCGCCAACCATTTTTTTATGTCAGTAGAAGTTTTAAAGATATGGGTACAAAGATCCAGCTGGGACAAAATATATTTTTAGATAAACGTACACTTAATCTCACACTTGGCAATAAAACTATGCCAATCCGCAGATTTGTAAAAACGCAGTATTCTAAAGATATGAAACTGCATAAAAGTGTGCAGTTGGTAAACTTTACATCAGATATTAGTGTTATTTACATGGCTAATTATAATACGATGCTTATTGTAGATGAAAAAACATACAACTCACTCTACATTCAGTTGATGGTGTTAGAAAATTATGATAAAAATCTTTTTGAACCAGTCATTTTAACTCCGGATGCAAAAATTTATAAATTAAAGGTATAGTTATGTCGAAAATTAAAAAATGTTTATTTCCAGCAGCTGGGTATGGGACAAGATTTCTCCCTGCTACAAAAGCAATTCCAAAAGAGATGCTGCCAGTCCTTACAAAGCCACTTTTGCAGTATGGTGTAGAAGAGGCTATTGAAGCGGGACTCAACACGATGGCAATTGTAACAGGGCGAGGGAAGCGTGCAATCGAAGATCATTTTGATATCTCTTATGAGCTGGAGCATCAGATAAAAGGCTCATCAAAAGAGGAATACCTCACACAGATTCGAAAAGTGATACAGGCTTGTACCTTTTCTTATACACGTCAAATAGAGATGAAAGGCTTAGGTCACGCAATATTAACGGGTGAAACACTTATTGCAGATGAACCTTTTGCTGTGATACTCGCAGATGACCTGTGTGATAATGAAAACAATGGTGTTCTTTCTCAAATGGTAAAACTTTATGAAAAATATAAATGCTCTATTGTCGCAGTAGAAGAAGTTCCAATGCAAGAGACAAATAAATATGGTGTTATAGCCGGAGAATTTATAGATGATAATCTTCTGAAAGTCAATGATATGGTAGAAAAACCAGATCCAAAAGATGCCCCTTCAAATCTTGCGATCATTGGCCGCTACATTTTAACTCCAGATATTTTTGACATCCTGCGTGAGACGAAACCTGGAAAAGGCGGAGAAATACAGATAACTGATGCACTTTTAGAGCAAGCTAAAAACAGAAAAGTGCTTGCATATAAGTTTGAAGGTAAACGTTTTGACTGTGGATCTGTCGATGGTTTTGTGGAAGCAACAAATTATTTTTATGCAAAGAGTAAGTAGTGCAGTATAAACATAATTTCAATCCAACTATTTCGGACGAAGATGTTTTTACAGAAATCGTAAAAGAAAAAGAGCATATTGGTTATTATTACCTCCCATTTCAAGATACAACTCCCTTTAAAGAGTATGAAAAAACCGTTAAACAAAGTAACATTGTTGTTATCGGAATAGGTGGCAGTACACTTGGAACTTATGCCATTTATAAGTTTTTAAAACACTCACGCAAGCTCGATAAAAAACTCTTCTTTTTAGAAACAACTGACCCCATAGATATCCAATCAAAAATTGAAAATATTGATCTTCAAGATACTCTCTTCATCGTCATCTCAAAATCAGGCACAACAGTAGAGACTGTAGCTATTTTTAAATATATTAACTCTCTTGTTAAATGCGATAAAAATAATACAGTTGTCGTAACTGAAAATGATTCTAAACTCAATGCCTATGCACAAGCAAATAGCATGAAAATATTTGAGATACCTAAAAATGTAGGAGGAAGATTTTCCGTTTTCTCAGCAGTAGGACTGCTTCCTTTGGCAATAGTAGGTATAGATATAGATGAACTGCTAGAAGGTGCAAGAAAAACCTCTGAAGATTTCTTTGGTAAAAAAGAGTTTTACTCACGCATACTAAAAAAAGCACGATTCTTGGTTGAATACAAATATAGCTTTAACATAAATGTAGTTTTTTCTTACTCTTCACGACTCGAAGGTTTCAATAAGTGGTACATTCAACTTTGGGGAGAGAGTTTAGGAAAAGTTGACATCAACTCTACAAGACAAGGACTCACTCCCATTGGAATCATTGGGCCAATAGACCAACACTCCTTTTTACAGTTGATTATCGAGGGAAGAAGAGATAAGACAGTAACTGTCATAAAAGTAGAAAATTTTGATAATGATCTTAAAATTCCAGATGTAAAGCTTGAAGGATTAGAAGAGTTAGATTATTTAAATAATATCGCTTTTTCTGACCTTATAAATAAACAAGCAGATGCGACAATCGAATCTATCAACAATGTTAATGACATTCCTTGTGATGTGATCACAATTGATGGGGTATGTGAGAGTGCAATTGCAGGGCTCATGTATGAGTATGAACTCCTGACATCATTGGTTGGTAAATTCATGTATATAAATGCCTATAATCAACCGGGTGTTGAGAGTGGAAAAATTATTTTAAAGAAAAAACTAAAAAAAGTTTGACAATCTATCATAAAGCTTTACATAAACAATAAAAACTGATACTATACATCTAAATTTAACAAAAAGGGGTTAAAATGAAAGTTTTAGCTATATTGGTTTTAGGGTTTAGTTTCATGTTTGCTGCAGTTGATATTAATAGTGCAAGTGTGAAAGAATTAAGTAGTTTGAAAGGTGTAGGCACTAAAAAAGCAGAGGCTATAGCAGCTTATAGAAGAGCTCACTGTTTTAAAAATGTTGATGAAATTGTTAAGGTCAAAGGAATTGGTAAAAAAATTCTTCAGAAAAATAAGAAAAATTTAAAAGTTAGTTCTTGTAAGAAATAATACAAAGAATTGAATCGTTCAAATTATTTAGCTATACTTACTATATGAGAAAAGCATTTACATTATTAGAATTAGTTTTCGTTATTGTTGTAATTGGTATTTTAGCTGCAGTTATTTTACCTCGTATTAAAACGAATCCTGTGCAAGAAGCAGCTGTACAGGTTCTATCTCATATTCGTTATGCACAGCATTTAGCGTTAGTTGATGATAAATATAATTCTAGTAATTTGCAATGGTATCTTGGAAGATGGCAAATATTTTTTTCAAATGCTAATGCAACAAAATCATATTTAATCTTTTCAGAAAGAAAAAATGCTTACAATGGGAATCCAGATTCTAATTATGCATATACAAATTCAGAAGTAGCTAGAAATCCTCAGAATCCTAATACTTTTTTAATTGGAACACCAGATTCAAATTTTGCACATGATGATACTACACGAATAACGAAAAAACTTGACTTAGGTGCATCATATGGTATTGTTGATTTTAAGATTAGCGGTGGTGGAACAAGTTCTTCTGCCAATAGAATACTTTTTGACTATCTTGGACGACCCTATAGAGGGACAACAAATGCAACTTCTGGAACGGTTATTAATGGTCCATTAGATAAATTGGCAACAAGTGCTATTTTTGTAAAGATTTGTCATAAAGCTTGTTTTGGTAGCAATGATATGGCAACAAATGATGATGAAGTTGTAATACGTATTGAAAAAGAAACAGGCTATGCCTGTATTTTAGAAAAAAATAGTAATTCTCAATGTAGAAAATAATAGTTTGATATTCTATTGATTTAAGCGAATCCTAAGCAATTTCCCCCTATAATTCCCATCCACAAACAGAGAGACCTAAAGTTTAGGTAACGAGATAACTGTTTGAGATCATTGAAAACTAAGCAAGTAAGAGACTAGAAGTAACGAACTAGTTATCTTATTTAGAAATAACTAATATAACAACAACCGTCTATTCTATTTTGAAGTCTAGCTATTAATTTAGTTAGTTTCCCTATAGTAATAGATAACTATACTGTATATAAAGTTTAAGCACTTTATATACTTTTAACAAAACAAGGGAACCGCTTTTTAGATTTATCTAAAAATGTTTCTTTAGTAAGCCAATGATTTTTAAATCTTGGGCAAAGATCAGTAATGCACAGCAATGTGTTCTTTACATAATTCAATTATGGAGAGTTTGATCCTGGCTCAGAATGAACGCTGGCGGCGTGCTTAACACATGCAAGTCGAACGGTAACAGAGAGAAGCTTGCTTCTCTGCTGACGAGTGGCGCACGGGTGAGTAATATATAGGTAATGTGCCCCT
>WFPU01000215.1 GCA_015487435.1 Sulfurimonas sp. | reverse complement strand
GCAAATAATCCACCTAATGTTTTTGGTTCATGATTCACTCTGTTAATATAGCTGACAATGTTATATGAGAAAAATGAAAGGGTGATTCTTGCAATTAATGCTTCATAGATTCTATTTTCCTCTTTTCCAAATCCAAAGTGTTGTCTGAGATCTTTATAACCTTGTTCTATATCCCATCTTCGTTTGTATATCTCTATAATTTCCTCATCGCTTATATCCAAATCCGTAGAAGCTATTGGGATAAGTTGTTCTTTGGTTTTGATAAAAACTATTTTGATATTGCCTGCTTTTTTATGATCCACTACAACAGAAAAATATTTGAATTTTATCTTCTTTCCATAGGTTCCTACTTTTGATACTTTGAGCTTTTTATACTTCTCATAGATAGCATTTAATGTTTTCTCTTTAGCACTAAAGTTCCAAATCTTGTTATTATTTGCAATACGAGAAATCACTCTCAATTCTAAATCATTCATCTCTTTGATAAAAGCAGGTTTGGAGTACCAACTATCAACAAGCAGATAATCAGCTTGTATCCCGCTCTTGATTGCTCTTTTAACCATATCTATGGCTATTTGAGACTTCTCTTTCATAAGTTCCAATCTTCTCTTGTAAGCAATTGTTCTTGTATCTATCTCTTGAGTAAACGCTTCGATTTTAACCCGTGCATAGTTCCCCATGGCGATAGCAAAATCAAGCATGAAGTTTGAATATCCATCACTATAGTTTAACGAGACAACATTTATGCCTCGTATTTTTCTTTTCTCTTTGTTGCTCCACAATGCATCACGGCTTCCTTCAATATACTTGCCTGTTTTTCCCTCTACGGTATCATCGATAATAAGCACTTTTATGGAACTCGGATTTTGTAATTTATGGAGTAGTTTTACGATTTTGAGTGTTGTCAACGATAAGAGTTTCCTCCAGTTGTAACTACTGTTTTGCAGGAGTCTATAATAGACATCTTTTTTGAAACTTTCACTGCTTTGATTGATAAAGGTTGATATCTTTTTATTCATCACCAACATATATACAAAGTGCAACACCACAAGATAAGGAGCTATACCTTCTCTTTTTTTTATAAAGTTGGCTTGTTTTAAAATTGTTTTTATACCAAGAAGTCGTATTGTTTGATAAATTGGATTTTTCAAAGTGCTATCAATTGCTGCAATGATTTGTTCTTGAATCTGCATAAAAAGTTCCTCTTTTTTATATTTATTATATCAAAAAGTCCATAAAATAGGGCTTTATTGGATTTTTTTTACAGTTGTCAAGATCATCATATCTGTTGCATATTATCTCTTACGGACGGGGTTCTTGAAGGATTTTTTTCGGTAAAATTAGGTGCGAAAGTTAAGATCTTTATAAAAAATAGCACTTTTTATATATTTTAGATTATTTTTTGGTTTGATTTTATAGCTTTTGAGCTGTTTTTTATCTTTAAAGATATCAATAGAGAGGATATTTTTATAATCATCATAACTTATAATTGCAAGATGATTGTTATCAAATGCCAAGTTTGTATCTGTATCTTTTTCTTTAAAGATTTTTTTGCCATTTAGATACACATACTTATCTTTTATATAAGCTGTGTTGTTTTCATCTATCGTGTAGCTATAAACATCTGGAAGAAGGTTGATTTTATATCTTTTTACTACACTTAAATTTTCATCGACTATTGTTATGGTGTCTTTTTTTGCAAAAGCCAAAAAGTTATCATTTACATCAAAATACCAACCATCTATTTTTGTTGGTTTTAAAGTATGTAGTTTTTTTGTTTTTAGGTTTAATTTTGCGACTATTGTATTGGTATCCATTAAATAAAGAGTATCTTGCATCGGACATTCCCCACCCAAACCACTCAAAAACCCCTAAAATACGGCGTTTGCGACTAATTTTTAAGTATTTTGTACCCAGTATATTTCTTGACATTATTTCAAACTTTTTGTATAATAACACTATCAATAAAGACAGCATAAAGCTTTTGAGGTTTGCGTATGTATTTGGAGATACAGACATACAAAAGTAAAAAACTGATTTTTTTAAGAAAAAGTATCAGAGATAAACAAAGCGGTAAAATAAAAAAAGTCACTATAGCCAATCTGACATATGAGCCAGTCGATCAAGTTGCCGCAATTGCAAATGCTTTGGATAAGAAAAAGCAACAACAAGTGGATTTAGATAATTTAGAACAAGGAAAAAGCATAGGCTTTAGTTTGATAATCCACTTTTTAATGAATCTTTTGGGTATTACTAAAGCGATAAGTAAAAGCTTCGAAGCAAAAATAGCTTTGATGCTCATTGCTGCAAGAATAGTACTGCAAAGTAGTAGATTACAAGCACTCTATTGGTCAAAAAGTATCGATCATATTTTAGATATTATAGGCTTTACTAAAGAGGAGAAAGAGAAGCTAAACGATAAAACGGTCTATAAAGGGTTGGACTATCTCTACAAAAACCAACAAACAATAGAGGATACGCTCTAT
>WFPU01000214.1 GCA_015487435.1 Sulfurimonas sp. | reverse complement strand
TTAAATAATCTTTTACCTCATTTTTTAAAGCTTCAAAATGTTTTGCATATTTTTTAAATATTAATATATATTTTTCATCTTCTGGAGTTTTAATAGATAATTTAAACTCTTTTACTAAATTTTTAATATTAGTAGCACCAATATTTGCTACAACACCGCTAATATCTAAAAGTAATTTATCGACTTCAGAAAATTTACCATTATTTAAAAAATTTTGAATTTTTGATGTTACATCTGAATAATCATTTATAAAATCATTTAAAATCTCTTTATAAAAATCTTCATCTCCACCACAAACCTCTATACCAAGCTCTGTATACAGTTCTTGTTTATCAGTAATATTGATACTTTCATTTAAATCTACAATATTTTTTCTTTTAAAAGAATAAGCTGCTAGTACACTATAAAGTGCATTAATTTTTAGAGGTTTTTCAAGATGTTCTTGCATACCAGCATCTTTCATCTTTTTAACATCATCTGGTGCAACATCACCACTCAATGTAATAACTGTAATATGATTATAATTTTCATTTTGTCGAATTAATCTAGTTGCTTCATATCCATCCATGTTTGGCATATTAGCATCCATTAAAATAATACAAAAATCATTATCTTTTTCTAAAAATTTTATAGCTTCTAGTCCATCATCAACTATTACAATTTGTATTCCTGATGTTGATAATAGACCACTTACAACTTTTTGATTAATAACATTATCTTCAGCTAACATAATCCTAGAATCTTTGAAGTCTTTAAAATCATCTTTTCTTTTTTTAGTATATTGTTGAATCTTTTTTCTTTTAATTGCAGATGCTGTTGATTTATGCTTATTTATTCCATCAGTTTTTTCTATAGTTATAGATTCATCGATAGCTACTTCTTTTTCATTAAATACATCTATAACTTGCTTTTTATCATCTTTGTTTTTTTTTAAAAGTACAAAGATTATAAAAATAGTTAGTATTAATATAAATCCAATGATCTCCTTAAAGTATATATTTATTATGTTTTCATTTTGTGTTTGATTTGCTAAAAGTACAGTTAAAAGTAGGTTAAAAAGTAAAATTATTTTCATCAATGACCCTTTATTTTAATATATCATACACTATATTAAATTAATTAATCTTTAGCAATTGATTTTGCAGCTACAAAGGCACTCGCCCAAGCCCAAGCAAAATTAAATCCTCCTCGTTTGCCAACCACATCTATAACTTCACCACAAAAGTATAGGTTTAGTTGCTTTAATGACTCCATAGTGCGTGGGTTGATTTCATCCACATCAACTCCACCACCAGCAACTTCTCCATGACGGAAGCCATGAGTATTAGTAACTTCAAATTTCCAATTTAGTAGTTGATTTGCTATTTTTTTAGAGTGTTTGGTATTTATCTCTTTAGCTTTTGTCGTTGGTGATAATTTTAATATATCTAAGACTACTTTAGCTATTTTAATAGGGATTAATCCATGTAAAATATCTAGTACTATTATATCTGAGTTTATATCAATCATTTTCATAATATGTGAAGATAATTTTTGGGCTGTGAAGGAGGGAAGTAAATTTATAACTATATCAACTACTTGATAATTTATTAAAGATTCAGATGCTACTTGTGATATATCTAAGACTGCAAAACCTGATACACCATAATCTGTAAAGAGAATATCTCCTCTTGAATGCACGGTTTTAGAATTATTTACAAAAAGTGTAACTTCTCCATCAACTTTAGCTCCGCTCATCTTAGTTGCGTAAGATGAATTTAGATGAAGTTGAACAAGTGATGGATATGTATGGATTATGTTATGTCCAAACTCTTTTGCAAACTTTAGCCCATCTGCATTTCCACCAAGATGGAGAGCTGCTTCAGAGCCAGTTGCAATAACTATAACATCATAATTTTTAAAGAGAGTTCTTATATCTGTTATTTTAGTATTGGTAAAAAAATTAACACCTAGGATTTTGGCATGATTAATAAGTAAATTTGCTACACTTTTTGCTTCATTACTTAGTGGATAAACTCTGCCGTCATCTTTAATATCTAAAAGTAAACCTATTGATGATGTGAATTTTACAAACTCTTTAAAAGAAAATGCATCTAGGGCATATTTTACAAAAGATGAGTTTTGAGAAGAGTAGTCATCTTGAGTAAATGTTATATTGGTGATATTACATCTTCCATTTCCAGAGACTAAAATTTTTTTAGCACATTTTGAATTTTGTTCATATATATCAACTTTACAAGCACTCTTAGCACACTCTATAGCACATAAAAGACCAGATGCACCAGCCCCTATAATCGCTACTTTTTTATCTTTAGACATATATATCCTAATATTTTGTAATATGTAATTTTAGCTAAAATAAGATAGAATTGAATAGTGTATTTGCGGGCACCTCTAATCAATAGTTATATTGAAATTTTTTTTGACATCTTTTGTTAGGTTTTTTTTGTAATAAGCCAATATGTAATTCCCAAGGCGAATACAACTGCTGCTGTAGCTAAAATAAATGGTGGTGTTATTTTCTCAAAATCAAATATTATTACTTTACGTGAAATTGCCATTAATGCAGTAGCAACTACCAAACGAACTGGAATAACATTGGTTTTTAAATACATTGATATATTAATGAAAATCTCTATAGCGATAAGAACAGCAAGAAAAGCTCCAAATGTTGCAAGAATATCGTTAATGCTTAACAAAAGAAATGGAGGTGCAGTGATGCGTTGATATAAAACATAGATTACATCGCCAATCCCCCAAACTATAACGAGCACCATTAACGCAGCTAATACTTTTACAGCAATACGAATAATGCGATGTAACGAATTAATAAATGGATCTTCATGCCCTTCGCCTAAATCATGACCTGGTTCAACAAGATTATCTTTTTCATTATCCATGTAAATTACCTTTTATTGAATTTAACGACTGTCTTGAGCAATAGTACTTGATATTTTTTAAATGTATGTTTGCTGTAGCAAAACAGTTATAGGCTAATTAGCTTTAGTTTTTGCACCCATTTTTATCACAAGTGATTTTTTGCGATGATGACACCCAGTGTTCAGTATTTTTTTTAGTATCAAAGCCACATCCTGTCTGACTTCCTTTGGTTCCTTTGTGTACTACTCCAGTAGGTATATGTTTTACAGCCATCTTTAATTCCTTTTTTTGATTTGAACGTAACTATTTATTCACGAACACTTTATGCAATCATCTATCACTATTAATGTTCTATATAATTTTAGTTAGTTTACCTGAAAATATGATTTTTGTCTATTTTTGAGCTATTTAAGTAAGTGAGCATATAAAAAATATTGCTTAAAAAATTAGTTGTTTTTATAAATTCTCAAGAAATTATTTCGCTAATTTTCTGATTAATTAGCTATTAGATTCTGGATCAAGTCCATAATGACGGAACTATCGTCATCCTAAACTTGATTTAGGGTCTAGTTTCTAATTAATCAGATGTCTCTATTATAGTAAGTATTAAATCATAAGAGGATAATGCGGGAGAAATTATTTTTTTATGAAAGTTATAAGGTTGGTGACCCCGAGGAGAATCGAACTCCTGTAACATGGATGAAAACCATGGATCCTAACCGCTAGACGACGGGGCCACTT
>WFPU01000213.1 GCA_015487435.1 Sulfurimonas sp. | reverse complement strand
GAGCAGGTCCCAAGGGTATGGCTGTTCGCCATTTAAAGCGGTACGCGAGCTGGGTTCAGAACGTCGTGAGACAGTTCGGTCCCTATCTTCCGTGGGCGTAGGAGAGTTGAAGAGAGCTGACCCTAGTACGAGAGGACCGGGTTGGACGTGCCACTGGTGCACCAGTTGTTCTGCCAAGAGCATCGCTGGGTAGCTACGCACGGATGAGATAACCGCTGAAAGCATCTAAGCGGGAAGCCAACTCTAAGATGAACTCTCCCTGAAGTACGCTTGAAGACTACAAGCTTGATAGGCTGGGTGTGTACGCAGAGTAATCTGTTTAGCTGACCAGTACTAATAGTACGATTGTCTTTTTATAATTTTAATCGTAAAATGAACTAAGTCCATTTTACTACGCTAGCCACTTAGGCACTAAAGTTTGATTCTTTGAATCAGAATTTACAAAGCAAGATTAATATAAGTTTGCTCACTACCTTGTTTAGTGTATAAAGTCGTCATCCCAAACTTGATTTGGGATCTAGTTTATGGGTAAGACCAACTCTAGAGATTCTGAATTAAGTTCAGAATGACGAAGAATGTTATTTAGACTGTTGACTTTAACAACTATAAATTAATGAATAATCATTAATAACTCACTCAACTGACTTAACCAAGTCATATGTAAGTATATAGTTAACGATAAGGACGGTTTCTGTCCGTGGACTCTCTCTCAAAGAGAACTCAGCGTTAGCGTAGTTCAAGGAATTATTCCTTGAGCGTTTTATATGTTTACATGTGACTTGTCTAGGTGGCTATAGAGAGAGGGAAACGCCTGGCTCCATTCCGAACCCAGAAGCTAAGCCTCTCATCGCTGATAATACTTGTCCTTTCAGGATTGGAAATGTAGGTCGCTGCCTAGTTGGTCATTTTTACTTCGAATTTACATTTATAAACCTTACTCACATACTTAATGTATGCTTCGCAATGTTTATAAATATAATTGAACTCTCTGATTAATTAGCTATTAGATTCTGGAACAAGTCCAGAATGACGGAACTATCGTCACCCTAAACTTGATTTAGGCTCTAGTTTCTAATTAATCAGATGTCTTAATTATTTTTTTAAAAACTTTTTTATGTTTTTCTTATATATTATCAATTAAACTACTATTTATTTTCCATATATTATTGATTTTAGTAGTACAAAATATGTCTATATATGTTATTATTACTACTAAATAACAGTTTTTACTTAATAATGATTATTGAGTGAATAGAGCAATATTATTATTCTTGTAAAGCAAAAATAAAAGAAGATTTAATAGAATTTTTGTGTATAATGCAAGTATTAGTCTAAGAAGTTCGTGTCTTCGCAAATATGAGGGTTCTACATATTCAATTAGTGAACAAGTAGAGTTTTTGTGTGTCGGTGGTTTCGTTTGAGGCTGACTTGTTCAGTCGAGAAATTGTCGCCAATAGATTGCTCTCTCTTCACCCAAATTCGGCTTTTAGAACCAAGCCAATAGCGAGACGGCTTCTTGGGCTATTATTATTACAGGAAAACAATCAATGAAAATATTAATATTAGGCGCTGGTGGTAGAGAATACTCAATTGCTCGTGCAATACTCAACGAATCTGAGACTCATGAACTTTTTTTTCAGCCTGGAAATGGCGCAACAAACAACTTAGGTACAAATTTAGATATTAAAGATTATAACAACTTAGCAACTTTTGCGATAGAAAATGAGATTGAATTAACAATAGTAGGACCAGAAGCTCCGCTTGTTGATGGTGTTGTAGATATATTTAAGGCTAAAGGGCTTAATATTTTTGGTCCATCACGTGAGGCTGCTCAATTAGAGGGTTCAAAAGTTTATATGAAAAACTTTTTAGCAAAATATAATATTCCAACTGCAAGATATATAGAGACAGCATCCATTGAAGATGCTTTTAAATTTACAGATACATTAACTGCTCCAATAGTTGTAAAAGCTGATGGACTTTGTGGTGGTAAGGGTGTAATTATTGCACAAAATCACGATGAGGCAAAAATCGCAATATCAGAGATGCTTAGTGGTAAAAGTTTTGGAGATGCTGGACTTAAAGTTATTGTTGAAGAATTCCTTGATGGATATGAACTTTCTATGTTTGCAGTGTGTGATGGAGATGATTATATTTTACTACAAGCTGCACAAGACCATAAAAAACTCTTAGATGGCGATAAAGGACCAAATACTGGTGGTATGGGCGCTTATGCTCCAACTCCTTTAGTTGATGAAAAACTTTATCAAAAGGTAAAAGATAGAATTATTAAACCAACTTTAGAGGGAATGAAAAAAGAGAGTGCTCCATTTGAGGGTGTTTTGTTCATTGGAATTATGGTTGTAAATGGTGAACCAATTACACTAGAATTTAATGTTCGTTTTGGAGACCCAGAGTGTGAAATACTTATGCCTCTTATGACTTCAAGTGTAAGTGATATGTTTTTAAAAGCTGCTACAAATAGACTTAGTGAGATAAAAGTAGAGTTTTCAAAGCAATATGCAGTTGGTGTTGTGATGGCAAGTGAAAACTACCCATATAAAAGCTCAAAACCTGCGGAGATTATATTAGATGATGTTTTACATGTTGATATAGAGCAAAATACACATATATCTTTTGGAGGTGTTTCACAAGAAGATGGTGTTCTTTATGCTGATGGTGGAAGAGTTTTAGTATGTGTTGGTCTAGGTGATACTATTAAACAAGCTAGAGACAGAGCTTATCTTAGATGTGGGCAAGTTCATTTTGCTGGTAAAAAAATAAGAACAGATATAGCTTATCAAGCTCTTTAGGATATAGATTTGAATTCAGAAATTGAAAATATACTTTATAGAGAAAATATGTCATTAGCTAGTATACAAAAAAGAGCTATAGCGTATTTTATAGATGAATTATTGATATCGTTATTGTTGCTTTTATCTTTATGGGATTCAATTAGTCAAAATCTAACTACACAAGAGATAATAATATTAACAAATACTTTTATTTTAGAATTTATGATTATAAAGATAGGCTATCAAGCTTTTTTTACAATGCAATATGGTGCAAGTATTGGTAAGCTTATTATGAAAATTAAAGTTGTAGAGATTAAAACACTAGATAACCCAAATGTCTTAGTTGCATTAAATCGTGGAATATTTCGCGTCATAAGTGAGATGATTTTTTATCTTGGATTCTTATGGGGGATGTTAGATAAATCGAGACAAACATGGCATGATAAAACAGCTAAAACTATGGTTGTAAATGTTTAAAAAAATATTTTTACTTCTATTTTTATCAGTAGTTGTTATAGCTAGTGACAAGATAGAAATTTTTGCTGCATCTATGGAAACAGAAAATGAAATTGTGTATGCAAAAGGTGAAGTAAATGTAGCTTACCAAGATTATTTTATAAGTTCTAAACGTGCTAAATACAATAAAATTACAGGTGAGCTTGAATTTTTTGAAAATGTACGAATATCTAAAGACAACGATTATAAAATTCTAGGAGAATATGCAAGAATAAATATAAAAGAAAAAGAAAAAAACTTTAAACCATTTTACTTACTTGAAGAGTCTTCACGCGTTTGGATGACCTCAAAAGATGCATATGAAAAAAATAAAAATATTAAAATAGATGATGGTATGGTAAGTGGATGTAATCCAAGTGATCCACTTTGGAAAATGGAATTTTCTTCATCTGATTATAACTCAAATAACAAATGGTTAAATATGTATAATACTAGATTATACATATATGACATACCAGTTTTTTATATGCCATATTTTGGATATTCTCTTGATAATTCTAGACAAACAGGTTTGCTTAGACCATCTATAGGAATATCAAGTAATGAGGGTTATTATTTTGAACAGCCATTATATATAGCTTTACAAAACTGGTGGGATTTGGAAATTTCTCCACAATATAGAAGTAAAAGAGGTAATGGTATTTATTCAACTTTTCGATTTGTTGACTCATATACATCACAAGGTGAGTTTACAACCGGATATTTTAAAGAAAAAGCTACTTACTTTGAGAAAAATAATTTGGCAAATCAAGAGCACTTTGGGTTTGACTTTAGCTATAATAATAGTGATTTTATTAATCAATGGTTTGGTATAGATACTGATGGGCAATCAGCTATATTTGTTGATTTGCATTATCTTAATGATATAGATTATATAAATTTAGCTTCAAATGACGTCACAGCAACCTCAGCTTCTACACAGGTATTATCAAGAATAAATATGTTTCATAATGAAAAAAATCATTATGTGGGGGCATATTTTAAGTATTATCAAGATTTAACTATTGAAGATAATTCAAAGACTTTACAACAGATGCCAACATTGCAATATCACTACTACCTCAATACGCTCTTTGAAGATCATTTTTTATATAACTTAGACTTAAAAAGCTCAAATATCTATAGAGAAGAGGGAGTTGGAGTAATACGAACAGATATAGATATCCCTTTAACTATACAATCTTCTTTTTTTGATGATTATATAAATGTTGCATTTAAAACATTTATATATGCACAACTTTCTAGTTTTCAAGGTGAAAATAAAATTACAAATATAGATTTAGAAAATGGCTACTACTTAAGAAACTATAATGTATTAAAAGGATATACCAATATAACAAGAGCTTTTGATGAGTATACTCATGTAGTTGGGC
>WFPU01000212.1 GCA_015487435.1 Sulfurimonas sp. | reverse complement strand
TTGCCTGTAAGCTTCTGTGCTATTTGTGCCATACCTATATTTGAAGAATAAACTATCACATTTTCAGCACTCAACCAATCAAATGGATGTTCATCAGTGATGGTTTGTCCTTTAAGTTGATAATGTCCTTTATGTCCATTGATGAGAGTATATTGAGTGATAAGCTTTTTTTCCAATGCCAGCGAGAATATAATTGGTTCAATTACAGATCCAGGCTCATAGGTAAAACTTGCTATACGGTTTTTTGGAAAATCTTTAATTGCATTGCTGTTAGAATCAGCTAGACTAAGAATCTCCCCTGTTCTTGAATCCATAACAGCCACTACAACAGCTTTTGCCTGAAAGCTCTTTTTCATGGATTGAGTGAGAGATTGCAGCTGCTTTTGCAACAAGGCATCGATTGTCAGTGGTATCTCCTGAGTAACGGTTATATTGTCTTTTGCGCTAATGATAGAAACAAAGAGGAAAAGTAGAACTAAGAGGTTTTTTTGCATAATTGCAGTCCTTATTTTTTAGATATAACAAAAGTATAAAGTATTAAATAGACATATAGTGTCCTAGCTTAAATACTCTCTTAACTCATTCTCAATCTCTTCTTTTAAAGCGAATGGTTCAATCACTTTCATATAGGGAATCCATTTTTTTATAAGCTCTTTAACTTCACTTGCCTGTGTCACTCTAAAAGCAAGAACCAGCGAGCCATCTTCTTTATACTCAATCTCTCTTTGTGAAGGCAGATGTCTTTTCAGTTTAAAAAATCTTGCTTTCTCTTTTGGCACTTCTACAATAACATCAATCAAATGGGTTCTAAAGTTTTTTTGGTAGCGTGGAAATGGAGTTTGCAACTCTTTGATGAAATCTTCTATGTCTGCATTTATATGGAATGTTTTTGTATGTATCTGTATCTGCTCTATATTTGAAAGTCTAAAGATACTAAAAGGGTACTCTTCATCTGTATTTTCACATGCAAGGTAAAAGTTTTCGTTCATAAAAACAATTTTATAGGGTTTAACCTCATATGACTTCACTTCACCTCGCTCTTTTTGCGTGAGAGTGATATAGCGTTTCCAATGTATCGCCTTTTCTATATTTTTGAGAAGTTGTGCATCCCCTTTTTTCGTTTCATATGGTTTTGTAATGAATGTATAACACTCTTTTGATTGTTTAATCTTGTACTCGATAATTCTTTTATCTGCATCACTAATATCTAAACTTTCTAAGATATTATTTCGCTGCGCAATATTAAAAGTCTGTACCATGAGTGCTAAAGTATCTTTGTTCATAAAGTTATTAAAGACATCGTTTGTGATCGCTTTATAACAGCCTTTCTCTCCTTTTCCACCACGAATAAGCTCAAAACTTTCTTCGAAATACTTTTTTATGACATCCAAATCTCGTCGAATTGTTTTTTCACTTTTATCTTCCCACATGGGATCGCTTTGAAGATCGTCAATACATACTTTCTGTCCATTGTTGAATCGTTTTAAAAGTTCAAGTACTCGTGCTTGTGGGTTAGTTGCCATAATTAATCCTCATAAATATTGTAATGAGAGTATTATAGCTTATTAAATGGTCATATTATGTCTATATTGTAAAAATTAAAAATATTATTCAAGACAAAATACGACCACAACTTTTTTTATAATTTTGCCAACTCAACAAAAAAGGACAAACAGATGAGTACAAAATTCTTAGCAACAGTAATTGTAGCAGCAATAGTAACAACAGCAGGTTTTGCAGATGGGTATACAATGGCACCAGATGGCAGTTATGTATCAGGTGATAGCTATACAATGGCTCCCGATGGTTCTTATGTCACTGGTGACTCTGCGACATTAACACCAGATGGCTCTTATATTGGTGGTGATAGCTATACTATGACGCCAGATGGTTCTTATGTCGAAGGCGACAGTTATAATATGGCACCAGACGGAAGCTATGTGAGTGGGGATAATTCGGAAATGTTGCCGGATGGCTCATACATTGGATATTAAGCAGTCATTTATACTTTAAACACATAATATTTAATCAAATAAAGGAGAAGCAGATGGAATCTAAACAGCAAGCATTAGAGGCGATAAAAGAACTTTTTTTGATTATAGAGGAGCATCTGCATGAAAAGGCAATTAATGAGAAGAACTTTTTTCTCTACAACTTGTGGAGTGAGAGATATTACACCTATCTTGAAGTTGCAGATCTCTATAAAATAAAAAAGCTTGATTTGAGCATGCTTGAAATGCAATATTTGCTTCCTGATTTTGGTTATTTAAGTGCGTTAGAGGAGTTTAATATAAGCGGAAACTACATTCCTGAACTACCCGATAGCTTATGGAATCTATATAATCTCAAATCTCTCTATCTTGGTTCTTCTGTTTTTGGAGGCAATCTTTTTAAAGAGCTCTCTCCAAAGATAAGAAATCTCAAAAACTTGGAGATACTGGATATATCATTGTGTGATAATCTTACTGCGCTCCCCAAAGAGCTACTTGAGCTTAATAATTTGTTATATCTTCGCATGACACAAGAAGAGCTCTATCAATCAGATATCGTGCAAACTTTAATGAACGAAACACAGTGCTGTGTTCTTTTTGAAGAGACACTGCCATCTATTGATCAAGTACTTGGAGAAATTGATGAGTAAAGCCCAATTTAGAGTAACTGATAAACCGGTCTATTTCTCGGATGCACTTAATGCACAAGAGTATGCAAAAAATAATCCAGGATGCACTATTACAAGAGCAGATGCTAGTGATGATTCTGTAATAGATCATACGCCACAATCTATATTACACCATCTTGATAAATCTATTATCTCACAAGATGATGCAAAAAAAGAGATTGCACTTACTCTCTATTATCATACTCTTAAAACAAAATACAAAAATACCAAACAGATACAATCGAGTGCTCCCATTATGCTCATTGGTCCAACAGGATCTGGTAAAACGTTTATTGTACAAGAGGCATGTACGTATCTTAATGTACTCTTTATTCATGTAGATACATCGAGTATGGTAGGTGAAGGGATAGTGGGATACAATATTGGTAAACTTGCAGCTGATATTTTAAAAAAAGCAGATTTTGATATGCAAAAAGCTGAGTATACTGTAGTGTTTTTTGATGAGATGGATAAGCTGTTTCATCCTGATAATGACGAGTATGGTTCTGAAATCTCTCACCAGCTTTTACGCTTTATAGAAGGAACTACTGTCAATATACCCAAACAAGATCTTAGCGGTGAGAAAGAGTATAAACTTGTTACTCATAAAATGCAGTTTATTCTTGGTGGCGCATTTCAGTGGGTAGTTGATAAAAAAGGGACAGGTTTAGCTAAAAATATGGGATTCTTACAGAAAGGGTCAGTAGTTGCAAAAAAAGAGCAATCAGGAATCACACTGGAGGATCTTTACAAGGAAGATGTTCCCAAAGAAATGCTGGGGAGGATGCATACAATAGTCAATCTTTATCCGCTAGGAGAGGAGGATTACTATAAGATCCTCACGCAAAGCGATAAATCACCTCTACGGGAGTTTATTGACAAAGTAACCTTTCACGGAGATAGTGTCATAGTAGATGAAGAAGTTATACATGCCGTTGCCAAATATGCAGCCAATAGTGATTTAGGTGTGCGTTCAATTCGCCAGATTCTTAAAAAGCTTTTTAGTGATGCACTCTTTATGGCACCTGGATCTGAACATAAAACACACCATATCAAATACAACGAAAAGGAATATAGATGAAATCAATGAAAAAAAGTAAATCGGATAAGGATATTACTATTACAGCGATAAGAGATGTAGAGCAAAGAGTTCTAAACTATATGCTACTATCAGCTTCAAACTTTAATGAGATAGCAACACAGTTAGAGAAAAACTATTTTTTGTTTACAATACACAGAAGAATTTTCAAACAACTGGTTAATCATATAGATTATTTTTTAAAAGACAATGATTTTTCTATTGATTCAATAAATATCAAAGTAAGTGAGTTTGCTTTTCCTGTACGGTTTTTTGAACGTATAAGAGAGGATGCTACAAAAGAGATTTTATCTCAAAAAGCAAGTACGGATATAAAAAATGACCTTGAAATCATTCAAACACTCTATGCTGAACGAACAAAGAGTCTCAGTAAAGAGAATAATATAGTTACAGTGATTGCTGAAGATAAAAACAGTTATGCCAAATCTTATTTTATGAATGATATCGTCATAGAAATAGAAACAAGAGGAATAATGCATTTACCGCAAGGGCTGTTTTACTACTTCAAAGATGTGCTTGATTATCTTTCTGAAAAAGATTTAGAATCTGAAGATATTGAAGTAACAATGAGTACAGATGCAGATACTGATGAAATAGAATCTATACATATTAGAAAAAATCTATCTGATTTGAGCTGGGTTAAAAATTTATGTTCATGGGCTGACAAGTATGGTCTAGATGAAGAGAAATTTCCACGAACAAGACAAGAATTAGAAGACTTGGAAGAGTTAATGCTAAACTACGGAGGAATTGAAGAGCTACCAAAAGAGATACATAAATTACAAAGTTTAAAAGTTCTTTATCTTTGTAATAACAATATCAAGACACTGCCGGATGAATTATTTCGTATGCAAACCTTAACAGACTTTTGTGTACACAGTAATCAATTAACAGTAATCTCCGAAAAAATTGGTAACCTTTCAAATCTCATGCAGTTAAGCATCTCAAATAATAATATATCAGTGCTTCCCCAAAGTATTGTTAATCTAAAAAAATTAAAAAGTTTTGATATGGAGAATACCCTAATAACAAAGATACCCGATCAATTCATCAAAAATACTCGTTTATTTCAATTATGCATCAACGACGAGTTGCTACCAGATATTGTAAAATATGTCCAATATTTAGGTGCTGATACTATTAATCTTACAGCCAGCCATTTAGATAAGTCTTTGGAAATAATTCAATCATTAAATTTAAAATTCGATGATACAGCCTGGATTGACGATGAAGCCATCACAGACAAAGGCTGTATCTTGTTTAAAAAGGATCGGATTGCGTCAGTTGTTAAAATAGCTAATAAACTGATGGAAGAAAAACAGGAAGCAGAATGAAAAACCTTTAATTATCTTTTTACCACTAGGTGCAATTGGATTATAAGCAAAATTGTTACCAAGTGGATTAGACAGGACTTTATTTAATTACGCTATTTGCAATAAATTTTTAATATCACTTTGAACTGTAAATTTAATTGCATGGCTTATCTTTGAAGAATTTAGTTTATTGTAATTAGAGAACTCTTGAAAATAATTAATTTTTTAGTAAAATGTCTATATGAGGTAATAAAAGATGATAGATAAAGATACTTTAGGAAATTTGCAAATCAGTGAAATAGAATTACTGAATGATATGCTTGAAAATGATAAAGAGCAAAATACTACACAATTGAAATCAACTACATATAAAAGATCAATCAATATTGTTGTATTAGGGACCATATCGCTTGTATTGTTGTTAGGCATAAACTTTTTTATAGATGCATATTCTTCATATCAGCTCATAATGAAAAATAGTACTCTTCTAGCATTTATGTATATTGGAATTTATATGCTTGCTCTGATAGGTATAGTATTCTATATCTTGTATGTCATAAGAAGTTACATTAATTTAAAAAATGCCTTTGATATTCAGAACCAAACTTCCAAAATTAAAGATTATGATGATGAAAAAGAAGTAGCTTTAAGTATCTTACAACATTATAAAAAACATCAAGATCAAGAAGTGCGAATAATGGCAAATAAGCTTTATGGCGAAGTTGAGACAAATAGTTTACACAGTCCTTTTGCAAGTATTAAAAAAGAGATTGTTGATGATCTTGATAAGCAAGCTACAAATCAGATATATGTTAGTGCACGCGAAGTTTCTATATTTACAGCATTCGCACCGGGATCTGCACTAGACTCTCTTGCAGTCATATTTAGTTCTTTAAAAATGATGAAAAAAATATTTTTCATCTATGGATATAGAGCAAATATTTTTACATCTATGCTGATAACAAGAAAAATCTTAGAGAACGCTTCATTTGCTGCATTGGTTGAATATACAGATGACAGTGTTAATGATCTTCTTGGCAATACACTGATTTCTAAGGTCTCAACAAAAGTTGCTCAAGGTGTTGGCAATGGGGTACTTATGATACGCATTGGTAATATACTTGTACAAAGCGCTCGACCATTTGCATCTGACGGGTCAATAGGATCTTACAGACATATGCTAAATCTCTTTATTGAATACGTGAAAAGTAAAATAGGAAAGAAAAAATGAGTTTAAAAAAGAAATTAAATGATGCCTTTGATACAGTAAGAGATATTGCAGATGAAACTGTATCAAAAACTCAAGATAAAGTTCTCAGTGCAAAGAATAGTATTGCCGAAACATATGATGAAATCAAACAAATTCCAGATGACATAAAGTACATTAAAGCCAAGAATGCAGAGATTGAAGAGATTCTTGCAAAAACAAATAAAATGATTGAACCAGTGCGTGAAGAACTAAATAGTGATTTAGAAAAACTTGGAGAGATCAAAATAGAGCTCTTTGAAACTATCTTCGCCGAATTCAATCAACATCTTACTGATATTAAACATATTCCTCTTACATCTGAAGCTAAAGTATCTCATAAAGATACTGCAATTGATTTCTCGTTAAAAGATATGCAAGATTTAGGAGTATCTATTGTATCTTTGAAGTCTATTGTTAAGAATAGTCTTGGTGCTGGAGCAACAGGGGTTGCTAGTGCTGGAGCTATCTATTCGGCAGTTGCTGCCTTTGGTGCCGCATCGACAGGTACAGCTATTGGGACACTCTCTGGTGCAGCGGCTACGAATGCAACACTTGCATGGTTAGGTGGCGGTGCTTTAGCTATTGGTGGTGGTGGCATTGCACTTGGTACTTTGGTATTAGGGGGAATTGCTATTGTTCCGGCTGTATCTTACTTAGTATGGAAAGGAAAGCTTAATTACTCTAAGGAGAAAGAAGCAGTGGAGAAAAACTACCATGAGGTAGTTCAATATGCGGAAGATATGAAAAAAATTGCAGATAATTTTGGGGAAATATCACGATTAATCAATAACATCATCGATCTGATTGATAGATACAAAATAGAGTGTAATAAACTTAATAAACAAACTGCACATATCATAAAGCAAATTGGTACGAATTATCAGACATATACAAAGGAACAGCAACAATTAATTCAAAAGAATATCAATTATATTTCAAAACTTCTTAAACTTGTAAATACGCCTATTATGCTTGAAAATGGCTCTTTAAACAGAGATATATTGATTGTTATACAAGAAGCAAATGAGTTTATAACAACCGCTGAAGCAATTCAATTTAAAGATTACAAAAAGAGAGGCTTTCTTGCTTCGCTTATTACAATATTTACAAGAGGGTAGTTAATAAAATGCAGGGCATAGCACCTTCTTTGATATCGATTTTTTTCGATTAATTATTTTTATTATTGTCAATATATAACAATATAGTGTAAAAATAATGTCATATTTTCCATGTATTTTTACATTGATCACCTGGAATTCCATAGCCAGTACAACCCCAAAACTCTCCAAACCTACCATTTCTTCTTTTCATAGGTCTTCCACATCTATCACAAATTTTTATGCTATTGTGACAATTTGGATTTTGGCATATACTTTCTTTTTCATAGTCAATTGAAGGAGCTCCACATTTTTCACATATTCGAGGTTTAGATTTACAAGATGCTCCAGAAGTGCAACTGTAAAAATTACCGTACTTCCCTTGTTTTAATTTATAATACCCATTTGTACATTTATTACATTTGAAAATTTCTCGATATCTTTGATTAAATGTTTCAGACACAACCTCTATGTCAAATTTTGGGGCAAGTAATTCATTTATAAAGACAGATGTAGCTCTTGGATCTGCAACAAGATAGCATTTCTTTTTAGCTCTAGTAATCCCAACATATAAAAGTCTTCTTTCTTCTGAATGTGGAAAAGTGTCAAGGGAAGGAAGAAGTGCTTCTACAACAGCATCTTCTTTGTTTTCATTAGGAAATCCAGTCTTACCTTGAAAAAATCCAATTAAAATACAGTAATCAGCTTCTAAACCTTTAGAACCATGAAACGTCCAAAACTTAATGCTGGAATTTTTTATATGTTTATATACAACTTCTTTAGTATCTTTTAGTAGATATCGATATCGTGCAATAACAGCAATAGATGCTTTAGGATTTTGCTCTAAAATCTCTTGAATAAGATGTAAGGTTTTTAATTCAAGATTTTCTTGATTATTTACTTGGCTATCATGCAAATAAACTTGAGGTAAAGATACCTGTGTATGTGTAATAACCTTTTTAACATATTGCTCAGGATTTTGCATGACAAACTCACCAGCTGTGTGTGCAATACTGTTGTTATATCTAAATGTCTTTTGTAATATTGTTTGTGAAGAAGAGCCCACACGAGATTCAAATTGTGTCGTTAATTCAAGTTTACCGCCTGAGAATCTATAAATAGATTGCCAATCATCTCCTACAACTGTTAATCGAGGATTCGGTCCATTTCCAATAAGAGCTTTTAAAAACTCCATTCTCGCAGCAGATATATCTTGAAATTCATCAACAAGAATATAAGTCCATTTAGGTTTAAAAAAACCATCATCTACAGTTGTAATAGCTTTAATAATCATATCATCAAAATCAATGGCATTTTGTTTATTTAACTCACCAATATAGGCTTTATGTAAGTCAGATAAAAGTTCTTGATACTGTTTAGAGTTTGCAATTTTATAGTCGTGTAAACGATTTAATATAGCATCATCTGATAGCCTTTCTACCCGAATTGCTTGGAGACATTTTAAATATTTTTTTATTCCAGCAATTAAAAAGCCACTCTCATTGAGTTTTTGAAAAATCTCCTCGGATGGTCTCTGTTTTATTGTGATATCATGATCTTTCATATGCTGTAGTAAAGTATCTTCTAGTTTACCTTCGATCCAATTATAATGATATGTTTCGATAAGAGTTGTGTTTTGCTCTTTGTGTAGCTCTCTTTTTTTCTGCATTTCAAAATTATATTGTTGACTATCGATACCTACTCTAGTATTTCCTTTTCTGTCAATACCAAAATGTTCTAAGTATATGTCTGCCGAAGTCAAATAAAAGTCAGGTCTATAATCAAAACCTACTTCTAATCTTCGTTTAGTTACATAAGAGGGTTCATACTCATAATCTATACAGTTGAGATATAACCAGTTTGCTATGCATAACTCTTGATAGCCTTTAACTACCTCATTTTGTAGTGTTCTATATTCATTATCTCTGATGTAGTTATCGTATGCCTCTTTTGTTTTAAAATCAAAGGGATTAATAGGCTGGTAACTCAAATCAATAAATGTCTGCATAAACATTGGATCAGACTGCATTTTATTTATAAACCATTCAGATATCCACATATCCAACTTTAATGGATCTTCACTAAACACAGATATAGAAATAGATTGTTTGGCATCAAGAAGAATTTGTCTTCCAAGCGCATGAAAAGTTTTTACTTTCGGTCTATTATTTTTATCAATTGTAACAGCAGTACCTCTAATGCTTAATCGTTCTTCTAACTCTTTTGCTGCATCACGATTATATGCGAGTATTAAGATCTCTTCAGGCTTTGCTAATCCTCTATCAATCAAATCCAGAGCCTTTGCCACCATTACTGAAGTTTTTCCTGTTCCTGCTGCTGCAAGGACTAAGTTTCTATCATTATCACGGATAACAGCAAGTCTTTGTTCCTCCGTTAAGGGATTTGATTCGATATTGTCATAAAATTTTGCTCGTGAAGAGAGAATGGTAGCTTCAAATTGCTTTCTCAAAATATTAATTATTTTATCTGTGAGAGGAATATAGTCCGATAAAGTATCTACCAATGAAAGAAGGTCTTTAGAAACATATTTTTTCCATTCGATAGTATTTGCCTCGTATAAGTCTAGCAAAGGAGATATTTCATTATTTAAATAACTCACTTTTGAATCTCGTAAATATTCTAATTGTGTGTATTGTTGAAAAATTTGTTGTTTAGATACAATTTTATTCTCTATGATAGGTTTGAGTATTTTGTTGATTACTTGAATATTGTTCTGGCACTCTGATGATTTTAAGAGTTTGATCTTTATTAGCTGAGTGGTAAAAGAAAATTGAAGACTTGAACCAAATAAACCAGAAGAAATTACTGCAAAACTATCAGTATCCATCCAATTAAATGTTTCTTCAAGACTACCATTTTTAAATAAATATAGTTTTTTGTCGTCATATTCTAATTTAGAATAATTACCGAAAAATTTACCAAAAAGAGAGGTCTCTACTGTTCCTTGAAACATCTTTATCAAACCTCCCCTTTTTCTTAGCAAGTACCACTGCATTATTTAATTGATCTTCACCTTTTATTTCTACTATGACCCAAGACTTGTCTTTTTTGTGGACTTGATAAAATAATAAAATCTTTAAAAATATCTTACCTAAAAAGCAATTAGTTTTTTCTAAGATTAGGTTAGTTTATATATGAAAATAAATTAATAAATATCAAGAGAATATTGATTATGTAACGATTCGCCAGCAAATTGGAAAGCAGCTCAATAAAGTTGAGGCTTCAAATAAATTTTCAAGAAACTGTCTTGACTTTTGGTGGCATTATAAACTACGCAGACAAATAAAAGAAGGTAAAGAGATTTCACTCGATGGAATATTGGATGATTTCAAAGCCTTACTTCGAGAGACGATTCAAACAGCAAGTGAAGTGGAACTTGATGAGCATTTAGGTTATGAGAAGCACTAGAAGTCAGATAATGCCAACTATCGTAACGGCACAAATAAAAAGACTTGAATTATTTAAACCTTTTTTGTTATATATTTAGATAAAATAAATTATCTTTATGTTAATTTTAGGAAACTAGATGTTTAAGAGTTATTTGGTGTTAATATGAAGAATAAATTATTTCTTTTTCTTGCGCAATATAAATCATTTTGGAAAATGAAAGCATCTATATTGGATAAAATTTTTGCTGTAAAAGTTAAAGCTTTTAATTCACAAAAGTACTTTGAAGAAAAAAAGAAAGACTATAGCTATTTTCAATCAATTTTAAAAATATCACAAAGCTCTATTTTTCTAGCAATATTACTTGGTATAGTATTACAATTAACAAATAAAGCACTTGCTCCATTTATTGAAAAAATAATGTTTTATTTTTTTAAATATATCCCTATTGAACTTACTATTATTAATGAAGGCGACTATGTAACTTTTTTAGCAACAGTTGCTGCTATTGGTGGTGTATTTATAGGTTTACACTATGCAGGCTTGAGCACTCTAAATGGTTCGCTATATTCGAGTCTCCCTAATAATGTTAGAAATTTACTTATACAAGAACGATATGGAAGTATTTATATTAAATATTTGTCTTTTCTGACTTATCTCTCTTTAGTTTTAATAGCCTTTCGATTATTTGGATTTGAGCGAATATATTTAATGCCATTTTTTATAAGCATTGGAATTGGTATAGGAATATATGCTTTTGTTGATTTAGGCAAAAGAGTTTTTTATCTATTTGACCCAACAGTACTTGCACCAACTCTCTTTGATAATCTTAAAGACAATGTTAAAAATGTGCAGGTTGGAAGTCTATATGTACATAATAAAAATTTTCAAAAACACAATAATAAATTGGCAAAATATCAACTTGATACATTATTAACACTATTGCAATTAGCAAAAAAAGAATCAAATTTAAGTGCTCATTCTCTAATTGAATTGAGTCAAGATACTTTAACTTTTTTAAGCACTTATCAAAACATGAAACAAAAAATCCCATCAAATAGTTTATGGTATGAAGAGAAATATAATCATACAGACTGGTATAAAATGAGCGAAACAGTAGTCGATATATCTTATAAAACCGCAACTGTACCTACACCAGAAGTTATATACAATAAGTATTGGATTGAGAATAAAACACTGCCTTTTATCTTAGAGGCAATAAAAGTCAATATTGAGTATAAAAGATTTGATATAACACATGTATTATTAGATAGTTTTTCAAAATATATTCAATGGATGGTTATATCTTCTGAAATTAAATATGCACAGAAACAACTTCAATCATTACAAAATTTAATAATTGATCTAGTTTTAAATGAAAAACTACAAGATTACCAATTAGAGATGATAGGGGTACTTGAGGTAGTGATGAATATTCCCGTTGTGATGGCATTAGTATTTTATCAATCTATTCATGAATATAGCTATTCTGAAGTTTCGTTAAAATTAAAAAAGATTGATTGGTTAGATAAATCAGATAAATATAATCATGGCTTTAGTTTTTTTACTTTATCTCAATTAGAGTGGTTATCAGAAAAATTAATATATGAATATAGGATAGAAAATTATATTGTAACTCCTCATTGGTATCAACTAGACATAATTATGCTAAATATTACTGAAAGATTTATAGAGAATATTACATGCTTTGTTGAAACCATAAATGACTCTTATAATCACTCTATGAAGCGACTTAATGATCCGAAGTTTGCATATTTTAAGGCGACTATGCTAAATAAACAATGGGAATATCTATTTAAATTTGCACATCAACTATCAAAGATTGAAACAATTTTAAATGATTATGCAACGAATAGAAAAATAGCTGATTTAAATTGGAAAAAAGTTGACTTTGCTATTCTTCAATCCAAACTTGAACAGTTTCAAAACAATCTTTTAAAAGAGATATCAAGAAGTAGTATATTAGTTGGTCTCTTAAGTAGGCCAACAGATTACCCAGATTTTTTTGGTCAATTTTTGCATATAACTGGTGAAAGTTTGATTGATGCCTTATATGAGGATAATTTGGATCTATTTACAGAAATTTTCCCATCATATTTTTATGGTTCAATAATGAAATTTGAACAATTAAAACCATCACAAGACACTGCTGATTGGAAAAGAGAACATGAGTTTAAAATAGCTGCAGCACCGATTATGGATTTAATTGACATGAGTGGGTATACAAAAGTATTTTCTGAATTTTACCAAAATGATGATTATTGGAAAGTTGTAGAACAAACATGGGAAAAATATCTTACTGATCAAAACTTAACGATTAAACCAGAGTTTTTTGCTGCTGTGATTGGCTTGGTAGAAAGTGGATTTGGACTAGGACATCGTAGTACTAATAGAACAAGGTGGAAACAAATTGTGGATTATAAATTAAAAGATTTAGAAAAAAAAGATATATATCATCCATCAAGATCCCCAATGTCTTTTATATCATCAGAAGTTTTTGTTAATCATCCAAGTGCCTTAGTAAGATTATTTGCAAAAGAAAAGCATGGCAGTCATTATGATGGAATTGATATTTTTATTGAATTTTATTTGAAAACTTTAAAAATACCAGAAGATTATAATTATGGAAGAAGAGACTATAGAGATATAGTTCATTCACTTGAGCATGAAGAAGAGTTTTACATTAATGTATTAAAGGAAAAACAACATGAAAACTGATTTTCCTAATTTACCTCAAGCTTTAAGAATAGATCATGAGCAATATGATCGTAATACTAATATTCGTATGTTTCAAGATGATATATCTTTATCAATTATGCCAATTGGTGGCAAAAGTAAAAATTTTGTAGATTTTAGTGTAAAATTTATCGGTGATGATTTAGAGAATCAACATGCAAAAAAAGTTTGTGAAAGTATTACAAGAGATGAATATTCTTATAATGAAAGTAATTTAATTTGTGAGTGTATTGAGACATTAGTTAAGTATTTGACATGGGATGGGCAGTTGTTTTATGAAATTATTTATGATAAAAATAATAAACAAATAAGACT
>WFPU01000211.1 GCA_015487435.1 Sulfurimonas sp. | reverse complement strand
TTTGAAAATGGCCAAATATTATAATTATTTTTTTTAAGATAAGAAAGATGATTCTCAAACTGCTCAAGCCTGATGTTAGTCGATGGATATCTAGAATCACCAAAATGATGATACATAAATACAACAGCACTCTTAGAATTATATGTATTAGTATTTTCATAACAATATGTATAAGTAGGTGATACTGCTAAAAATAAAAATATTAATAAAGTTTTCATTTGTTTCATTATTACTCTCAATTACTAAAGATGGTTGATAATTAAGTATAATTATATCTATATTTGATGGAATATTAAATGCTACAAGTATAAAAAGGAATTTCTCGTGACTCAAATCTATACCATTAAAGAAAATGTATATATCCATAATAGTTCTATAGCATTGGTTAAAAGCAAAAAAGGTAAGTTATTTGAAATTCTAAAAGTTGAACTTAGATAGTTTATAGCTATAAATGAAGCCCTTACAAACACAAAAAATTGGTAAAAAACTTGAATATGCATTTATAAGCATTATCTTAATAGCATCCTTAATTCTAGGATATAACTACTATAAAAGCTATTCTTTTAAAAATAATGATATACCAGATAGTTACAAAAAAAGAATAGCAGATAAAGAACAAGAAGTACTACAACATATGCAAAGAAACTTTGGTTTTGTATTTAAGGTTCCTCTTATTGTTACTGATAAATTTAAGGGTAGACTATATGGTCTCACCTCTTATAGAGATGGCGAAATTAAAGTCTATCTTAACAAAAAAGTTATGCAAGAAAGTATGGATTATATGATTGAGAGTGTAATAGCACATGAATATGCTCATGCTCTTATGTTTAAACTTGGATATCTGTATGAAAATGATGATGGTCACTCAAAAACTTGGCAACAAACATGTATTAAACTAGGTGGTAAGGATTGTCAAAAATATGTGGATAGACAAGAGATAATTATGTCCAAAATGCCATTTCAATAAAGCATAATTTATACTTAGTTATAATTGTACAAATAAATATGAGAAACTTCAATGCTAAATAAAGAGCAACAACAATTTTTACGACTTACTTTAAAAAAACATATATCTGAATATGAGGGATATATAGAGAATTTAAGCTTTTTTAACATTCTCAAAAAAAGTGGATACAACTCTTTCATCGTGCGATTTAAAGATCTAATTATTAAATTGGACGATAGCGAGGATATATTAGAAAAAATGACAATGGGGGAAGTTGGAACTCTAAGAAATATATCTTACGAGGTTGTGACCAATATTAAAAAAATACCTAATTTTACAGAAAATGAAAAATTAGTTACAAATATTACACTTGCAGTAGAGTGTATAAAAGAACTCTCAAAAGAACTCTCAGAGATAGACAATGCAGAAAATCATGGGGTACAGGGGTTTTAATTTTAATTTATTAAGCCATAAATGGTATAATCGCATTATTAAACATATAATAAAGGTTCATAATGGCTCAAACTATAACAGAAAAAATATTCTCAGAACATGTTGGTAAAGAGGTTTTTGCTGGCGAAATAATCCGCTCAAACATTGACATGGTTATTGGAAATGATATAACTACTCCTATCTCTATTAAAGCATTTGAAGATAGTGGTGCCAAAAATTTAGCAAATCCTGATGGATTCTCAATTGTACTCGATCACTTCATCCCTGCAAAAGATATAGCTTCAGCAAATCAAGCTAGAATCTCTCGTGATTTTGCAAAAAAACATAAACTGAAAAACTTTTTTGATGAAAAAGATATGGGTATTGAGCATGCTCTTTTACCAGAAAAAGGTCTTGTAGTTCCTGGTGATGTTATCATTGGAGCAGATTCTCATACTTGTACCCATGGTGCATTAGGTGCTTTTTCAACTGGTATGGGTTCTACTGATTTAGCTTTTGCAATGATTAGTGGTGGTAACTGGTTTAAAGTTCCTGAATCTATTAAAGTAAATCTTAGTGGAAAACCTAATCTTCACACTACTGGTAAAGATATTATTTTAGAAATTATCCGCCTAATTGGTGTTGATGGAGCTCTTTATAGGACATTGGAATTTACAGGTACTACAATTGAGCACCTATCTATGGATGACAGATTTTCTATGTGTAACATGGCTATTGAGGCTGGTGCAAAAAGCGGAATCGTAGCTTATGATGACATTACAAAAGAGTTCCTTGCTGATAAAGATTTAGCTCGTGAGCCAAAGATTCATTACTCTGATGCAGATGCTGTTTATGTTCAAACTTTAGAGATAGATGTAGCTAACCTTGAACCTGTTATTGCTTACCCATTCTTACCATCAAATGGTCACTCAATAACTAAAGCAGTATCTGATAAAATCAAAATAGACCAAGCATTTATAGGCAGTTGTACAAATGGTCGCTTAAGTGATTTAAAAACTGCTGCTGAGATTTTAGATGGTAAGAAAGTTCATGAAGATGTTCGTTTAATCGTTACACCTGGTACTCAAAAAATTTTAAAAGAAGCATATAAACTTGGTTATATGGATATCATCATAGATGCTGGTGGAGTTGTTTCAAACCCTACTTGTGGAGCTTGTCTTGGTGGATATATGGGTATACTAGGAGATGGCGAGGTAGCAGTTTCAACTACTAACCGTAACTTTGTTGGGCGTATGGGTTCGCGTAGTTCTGAGGTGTACTTAGCGAACTCTGCTGTTGCAGCGATATCTGCTATTACTGGTTATATAACAGATCCAAGATAATTTAGTGCAAAAGATACCTTGTGTCATATTTGCAGGTGGAAAAAGCTCCCGTATGGGGGAAGATAAAGCCTTTCTCCCGTTTGGAGATTTTGACACACTTATAGAGTTTCAACTCTCACGGCTTAGTAAAATATTTAAATCTGTATATATCTCATGCAAAGACAAAAATAAGTTTGATTTTAGTGCAAATTTTATAGAAGATATAAAAACTGATTCTATTTTTGCTCCAACTGCTGGATTTGTAACTATTTTTGATACTTTATCATGTGAAAATTTTTTTGCCCTTAGTGTTGATTCCCCTTTTATTAGCGAAAAAGAGATTAATAAACTAATTAAAAAGGACACTAAAGATGTTGATGCTACTATTGCAACACTATACGATAAAACTCAACCAATGTGCGGGATTTATCATCGTTCTTTAGAAGATAAATTTAAAAATATGTTAAAAAATGACAATCATAAACTAGGCTTATTATTAAAAAATTCAAACACCCTCTTTGTAGACTTTAAAGATGAAAAAGCATTTTTAAATCTTAACCATCCGCATGAATATGAAAAAGCATTGCAACTTATTTAAAACACTAAGCTATAATAATAAAAACTATTAAAAGAATTATAATGAACCTAACCCACCTAGACGAAAATCAAAGACCAAAAATGGTTGATGTAAGTGATAAAAAACAAACAACAAGAGTAGCAGTAGCTAGTGGAATCATAGAGATGAGTCAAGATGCTTACGATGCTATTGTTAGTGAAAAAACTAAAAAAGGTCCTGTACTTCAAACTGCTGTTATCGCAGCTATTATGGGTGTTAAAAAAACTAGTGACTTAATCCCAATGTGTCATCCATTAAATCTTAGCGGAATTAACTGTGATGTTGAAGAGTTAGTAGACCTACCAGGGTTTAAACTAACAGTAACTGCAAAATTAACAGGACAAACTGGTGTTGAGATGGAGGCATTAACTGGTACATCTATTGGACTTTTAACTATCTATGATATGGTTAAAGCGATTGATAAAGGTATGGCTATTCGCCATGTTCAACTTGAGACAAAATCAGGAGGTAAAAGTGGAGATTATCAACGATTCTAAAGAAAAACTAGAGCTTACTTATCCAGTAACATGGTCATATAAGCTGATCTCTTTAAGCAAAGAGCAGATTCAAGAAGCTATTCATGAAGTTATTTTAGAGCGTGAACATAACTTAGCCCACTCTAATGCAAGTAAAACTGGTAAATATGTAAGTATGAACCTTGATTTACTTGTACATAATGAAGATGATAGAAATTTTATTTACGAGGCCCTTAAAAAACATCAAAATATTAAGATGATACTATAAAATATACAAAGGATTTAACATGGATATTAAAAAATTACAGGAAAATTTGGAAAAAACATATAACCATAGATTTAGAAGTATAGATAAAAGAGTCACACATGCCATTGAAGAAACTCAGGCATCTGGTGTAGACTTATCATCTTTAAATCTTCATGAGATGAAGGCTTTATCCTCTACTATTTTAGATATTGAGACAAAAAAACTTCATGATGAAGTTGAATCTCTTTTATCTAAACAAGAGAAACTAAATATTGAACTAGATAAAAAGCTTGAAGCTTTGCAAGATGTAAAACATGGTGTTTTTAATGCTATTGAATCACAAATAAAAGATAGTGACAGCTTAACACTATCTAAACTTCATCAAGTCAAATTACAATCAGTAGATATATATGACTTACTTAGTGAGATGGTGGAGTCTGCAATAATTACAGCACTTGAAAAATCAAAAGATAGCGAAGCGTTAGAGCTAATACAAGAAGTTATTAAAGACTTAACATATGAAGCTATAAAAGAGGGTTCATTAAATACAATCCGTGTTAGAAAAATACTCTCAACTATCTTAATCTCTGCAATTGACTTAGCAGAAGCTTCCCCAAATCAAGCTAATGATATTTTAGATTCTACTTTAAAAGGTATGCGCGCTGGCTTAACTCATGCTATAGATAGATTTAAACAACGTCTAGAATTTACCCCTATTGAAGCTAAACATATTCTAATAGAAGACTACGATACTATTATGGAAGATTTAAATCAAGCAGATACTCTATTTTTGCAAGTAGTTCAAACTCAAGCTAATGAAAGCTCATCGGAGATAAAAAAATTACTTGTAGAACTAAATCAAAAAATGCATTACGACTTAGAAGAGTTAATACATATCTCAAAAGAAACAGCAGAAATCATGAAAAAGCGTTTTTCTAATTTTGCAAAAACAGCTGTAAAGAAAGCAGATACAGCTTTAAAATCTCAAAAAGCTAAAGAAGCTAAGGAGATGGGAGCTCAAGCATGGGGCATAGCTAAAATCGCACTTAGCAATGCAATCAAATCAGCTAAAGATGTTATTGATAAAAGGTAATAACCTTTTATCAAAATTTTCAAATTTCTACAGCCCCTAAAGTTTTTAAAATAGATGGTATCTCTGTATCAAGCTGATTAATTTTTTCTAATTTTGCTTTGTCAGTTATATTTAATGCAGCCGCCCAAGCACTAAGTGTTGGCATACCTATAACAATCTTATTTTCACCTGCTTTAATATAGGCATACATAGAACAAGGTGCAAATACAGCAGCTTGCGGAAATGGCTTTTTACCATCAAAAATAGTGTATGAAAAAGGTATATGGCAGAGCGACCAGACTACATATTGATCAAAGCCTTTAAGCACATCATCTTCAGAATTTAAGCTATATTTCATGTCATAAAAACCAGCGATAATATAACCTTTTTGCTCAAATGCTCTTTCAAATGTCTCCTGAAACTCTTCAAAAAAATCATCAATATCTTCTGGTTTTTCAAATGGGATTTCAAAGTTCATCATACTTTTTTTTGCAAAACCATGTATTTTAGTATATCTTTTTGTAGCTTTAAATGTTTTTTCTATCTCTGAATCAAGTGATTTAAACATCTCTATAAACGTCGTTCTAACTTCTTTATTTGAGATTTTTAAAATGTCTAATGCTGCTTCTGGTAATATATGTGTGATGATAGTTTTATTATTATCTAATTTTCTATATATAACTAAATTAAATGGAGTAAAGCCACCTAATCTAGGATCTATGTTAAAAAGAGGTCTAGCTATTTTGTCATTAATCAAAGAGGAGAAAGAGAGTTGTCCAAGAGAAGTACTACCGAGTAGCTTTTTATAAACTTTATTTACATTATGATGAGCATCATTCACCCAAAAATTTATATTTTCTACATCTTTTGTAAATTTAAAAAATTTTTTATCAATCTCTTCACCTGATTCCTCAAGCACATATTCAACTGCTAAGTGTTGATTATTTGAGGGAGTGAAATTATCATCTGCACCAAATGTGATAAATAAGGAGCTAAAAAATATAATACTTATTATAAATTTTGTAAACATTCTATCTCCTTTAATGTATAGTTATTCTATAATTTCATTAACAATATCTTCTATCATTTTTTGAGCTTCTCTAAGTTTTTTAACACCCTCATCTTCATCAGACATATTAAGTGTTTTTATCCAATTATCAACTGATAAAAATCCAAGATGCATCTTATTTTCACCTTTTTTCTTATACATATAAAATGAACATGGAGCCCAAGCACCAGCTTCAGGATATTTTTTAGATACTGGAAAAATTACATCAAACTTACAAATAGAATAAGTATCATAAAAATCAAATTCTGTATAACCAGCTTCATCAAAAATCTCTTCAGTCATATTTATATAGTTTGGAAATAAAAATCCAATTGGTTCCATCTCACCTTCAAATTCAGCTTGAAAATCTTCTTTATACTCCTCTGGATCTGTTGCTGCATCTTCATCTATCTCTACCACCCAATCAATTGCATAAGATTTTTCTGGATTCTGTATAGTTCTATTAGTCTTAATAAACTTTCCATTTGGCATTGCTTCTCTTAAAGCTTTTTCTATTAACGCTGAGTATGCAATTAAATCTACATCTTCTACTGGTAATGCACCAGCTCTAGCCATACCGGCAGTTGTTAATGTAGCTACTTTAATTGTTTGTTTTTCATCATCTGACCAAATAGACATGGTAAGTGGAGATAAAGCCCCAAAATTATTATATTTTTTTATTAGTTTTAACGTTAAATCAGCATTATGAAATACAGCCAAATTATATGTATTGTAATGTGTTTTATTAAACCTTAACTTGAATGGATTATTCATATTATTATTACCACCCACAATTAAGCCAACTGAATCAAATGCTGCTTCAATAGTTTTTGGTGTAATTTTTCCATCTTCATTACTAGCTTCAAATATTTGAACGTTTTGAACTGTTTTTGGATCTTGTGGTTTTACCATAGCTCCAGCACACCCACCCATTGTTAAAGTTACCATTGCAACTATCAATATGCTAAATATCTTTTTCATCAACTTCCCTTTTTTTATAATATAACTATTTTATCATATTAATTTGTATTTTAAATTGAACTCTCTGATTAATTTTTTAATATAGTTACTTTATCATTTTTTTGTATTTTACCACCCTTGAATGTTTTAGCAAAAATTCCTCTATCTGTTTTTAAAATTTTTGGTAAATTCGGATCAACTTTAGCTAAAGAGTTGCAAATTGTACAATTATGAGTTATCTCTAAAATTACTTCACCAATAAGCAATTTATCTCCAAAGTTTAAATTATATGGATTTAAATCTATTAAAATATTTTCGCCTAATGAACCATACTTTATATCAATACCATTGTCTTTTGCTAATATGTAACTATCAATTGAAGTAATTAAAATAGATCTATCTATCTCTTTATTATAATATTTGTCTTCTAAGATTCCCTCAATATCCATTACTATCTCATTTTTGTTTTCTCTTTCTTTATTTTTTACAGATATAAAAAGTTCTGTTACAATTCCATCTTTAGAGTCTGGCATTATAATTTCCTTATTAAATGAGTTTTTATATATATTTGCAGTTTATTTTACTTATTGAAGCGTTAGAGTTATAATAAAAAAGTAGGGATTATAATCTCTACTTTTTTAAAATTATATTATTTACCTTTAATTTTACCTTTACCTTTTCCTGTACCACCTTTACGATCAACCCAGTTCATAAGTACTACATCACCAGCTTCAGCACCCTTAAACTTAAATTTAAAGATAGGATTTTTAGATAAAAATTGACTAGTTGACATATCTAAAACTGTCTCACCAGATGATTTTAATGTAGCAGTGATATGAGTGATAAAATTTGCATTTTCTCTATCACCAGTTTTCTTTTGTGCTTGGTTATATGTAGACATTTCATGTTTAGCCATAGCTTTAACACTAATTACACCATTCTTTAATTTTGCTTTTACTTTCATAATAGACCCTCCATTATTTAATTTATTTTAGATGAAGAATTAACCTTCACAACCACCAAGTGCAACTTCTAAAGTTTTAGAGCCAGAATATAATTTTCCATCTAAACCTTCAACAACAACTGTAACAGTACCTGATTTAGCCATTTTTATTTTAACTGAATAGTTTGTAATATCATTTTTGCCTACACTGTAAGCACATACAGCAGCTTCAGGATTCGCGTCTTGAAACAAAGCAACAGTTTTTGCAGGGATCTTAGTACTAAACTCTATAGGGATAGCTCCACCATTACTTGCAACATCTTGAGTTTTAACTTTTACACCATCTTTAATTGTTTCACTAGAGCCAAACATCGCTTTTATAGCGTCATCTACAGTATGTGCTGTCCATACTGTTGGTTTTGTCTCTCTAAAGTTTTCTGCTCTTACACTTGCAGGTACTACAGCAAGCGCTAATGCACCTAGCGTAAAGTTTAAAAATTTTCTTCTTTGCATCTTAATATCCTTTATTTTATTTTACCAGTGATTAAATAATCTACTAGTGTTTTGAAATTTTCTTTTGACATTGAAACTCCACCCATTGCTGGCATTCCAGCATCAGTTCCGCTAATAGCATTTTCATAAACTTTGTCTATTCCTTTAGTAGTATAATTAGCCCAATCGTCACTACCTACAGACAACATACCATCATGACAAGAAGAACAGTTATTTTTATACACTTCTAAAACATCAATACCAGCTTTTTTAACTTTTGGCAAATCTCTTACTACACTTAAAGGTGGGGTAAATGATTGAATACCACCATTTTGAATTTTCACTACTTTAGCACTTTCATCTTGACAATCTGTCATACAACGCTCTTCATATTTAACTTTTTGAGCACCATAGTTAGCTGGATTATTAAAATAAGCACGAACACCAGGTAAAGAATTTGCTCCAGCTATATTTGGCTCAAAACCATCTTCATTTGGCATACGGACATCTAAAAAGTTTTCATTTGAAAGAACAAACTCTTCTTCAACTAACTCTCCATTAACTTCAATTTCATTGATGTATAACATATAAGCTGTTAGAGCATAAACTTCATCAGTCGTTAATGTTTTAGATTTTGGGTGTGGCATAGCATCTCTAATATACCAAAACATAGTTGTTAATTGAGGCCAATATGAACCAAATACACGAGTCGGTCCATCAGCTTCTGGATCTAAATATCTATTATTTGTAAGGGTTTTATTTAACTCATATGCATTACCATTACCTAGTGCTGGATATGTACCATAACCAGCCCCAAAGTCACCATGACATGATAAACATTTGGCATCATAAAGCTCTTCTCCTTCTTCAACGCTTCCACTTCCAACAGGGATACCTTGACCATTAGGTGATCCAATACCTCTTGGCTGTAAGTCAACATTCCAAGCTTTCAATTCAGCAGCAGTTGGAACACGACCATTACTTATAGACATCTTATGTGCATCACTATTTACATAATAAGGTCCTGTTTTATCACCATCCATAATGTAGGTAACTCCACCACCAATGTCTGAACCTGTTTTCCATTTAGACTCAGGTGTAGCATCATTACCAACACAGCCTGCTGCAAAAAATGCACTAAGAGTAATAGCTGAAACAGTAGTAATTAATTTAGTATTAAATTTACGCATTATTAACCCCTTTTGTTTCTCTGTGATCTGTTCTAATTTGAACGTGATTGACCTTTCCATCTGCTGTAACTTCCCAAGTTTCAACTGCATTTCTATGATATACAGCTTCTACACCCATAACTAAAGTTTCCTCATCTATCGTTGGTTGAATAAATCCTGCATCATCAGTTGCGCGAGATGTAAGTAGTAATACATCACCTTTTTTATATTTATGCATATAACTCCAACGGGTCCATGATTTAGGTAATACTAAACCTTTTAATTTAGCTTTTACATAGTTTTTACCACCATCAAAAGACAAATCTACACCTGTAATAGTACCCATACCAGACCAAGCAAGACCTTCTATTTCTACCATATCACCATCTTTTAAATGCGTCCAAGGTTTCTCAGGAGATGGAGTAACTACAGTTGAGTTTACTTCATTTGCATAAAAATGCTGAATTGCTTTACCACTTGGTTTAAGGTTTGTATATTTAGAGGTTTCTTCTTTAGCATACCAAGGTTCTTGTGAAAATTCTAACCTTTTAAGCCATTTAACACATAAATTACCTTCCCAACCTGGAAGAAGTAAGCGAACTGGATAACCCTGTTCAGGACGAAGTGCTTCACCATTTTGCCCCCATACAAGCATTGCATCATCAAGAACTTTATCAATAGGTACAGTTCGACCCATCTCAGAATTATCAGAACCCTCAGCAAGCATCCATTGAGCCTTTGATAAATCAAGACCTAAATCTTTAATAAGGTCCTTAATATAAACACCGGTCCACTCAGCAGAAGACATAAAGCCTTTAGAAAATTGTAAAGAATTAAATTGAGGTGCGCGCCACTCTTGTCCACCATTTGCTGGGCATTCTATAAAGTGAGTTCGAGTTACTCTTGGGTATCGCTTTAATTCTTCTAATGTAAGAACCAGTGGTTTATCCACTAAACCATGAATCATTAAACGAAATTCATTTGGATCTACAAAACAAGTCCCACCATGTGAACGAGAAAAGAAAAGACCATTTGGAGTGATAATACCCTCTGATTCATGTAAAGGAGTAACAGCAATAGATGCTCTAAAATTACCAGAAGCTAGTAGTTTAGTATTTCTTCTAATTACATTATGCTCGTAAGGTGATGGCACACCATAAAGATTTTTACTTACTGGATCTCCCCATACTTGACCCCACTTAGCATGGTTTAAAATTTCTGGTTCACCATCGCCAAAAGTAGCGTTTTGTGATGCTAAAAGACTTGTGCCTGCTAATGCTGTCACAGATATAGCAACCGTTTTTTTAAAGAAATTTCTTCTATCAGAAATTTCCAAATCTATGTTAGATTTATTTTTATCCACTGTATACTCCTTTATATGTATTAAACCATATTACTCTTAAATTACTTAAGTAAATACTTTAATAAATACATTATGCCATCACATATTCAATATTAAACTTATATTGCAAACATTAATTGTTAAAAATGTGATATAATTGTATAATCATGGTGATTTTGTTACGAATTGAAACAGTGGAAGTAAAAGCTATAAAACATTAAGTTTTTTTTATGATGGCCAAAATAAGGTAATTGACTTTATTTTTATCCATATAAAAAATAATTGTATAATTTTCATATTCTATATCTTTTACATATTCATCATCGTAGTAAATAGATTTTTTATATTTAGTAGCTTTTGTAGGAATATTAACAATAATAGTATCTAAGTAAGATTTAAATTTTTGTGTAGAAGCAAAATCAATTTTAGCTAAACTTTGTAAAATATTTTTAAGTTGATTTTCATATAATTTTGAACAAAATATATTCATTATTTTTTCATCTCTTTAAGCCAAGCATTCAACTCTCTTATACAG